>NZ_BAABFR010000028.1:0-56232 GCF_039541155.1 Tsukamurella soli | reverse complement strand
CCCGCACACCACGCCCCCGCACACCACGCCCCTGCACACCGCGCACCCGCACACCGGGCGCCGGCTGCGTCGGCACCGGCGCGCATCGCCCCGGCTCCTCCGGCCCCGGCACCGTCGAACGCGGTACCCGACGACTCGTTCGCCTCAGAGTTGGGACGGATCGCCTCCACGGCCGCCGATCTCGCGCCGGCGCTGATCGCGACCGCGGGCGCCGTCGCGCTGCTCGGCAGCGCCGGCTTCATCGACGCGATGCGCAAGGCCGCCGCCGCCCGCGCCGGCTAACGAGCTGCCGCTACACCAGCGGCAGGTCGTCCACCGCCGTGCTGCACATCCACTCGCGCAGCACGCGGGTGGCGCGGACGTCGTCTTCGTTGTACTCGAGGATGCGGCGACGCTGCGCCGTGCGGGCGTCCGCGTCGTGCCCCGGCTCGCGGCCGGAGGCCACGAGGTACCACGCCATCGACGCCTCGCCACCCGCCTCGGGATCGCGCCACGCGAAACCCGCTGAGCGGGCGACCTTCTTGAGACCCCGTCCGTCGAGCGACAGGAACGACCGCCCGACCGCGATATACATGTCCACCCACTCGGAGGAGCCGATGAACTCCTCGACCGCGGCACGGGTGGGGATACCGGGCTCGCCGGCGAACCGGTCCGCCGAACCCAGCAGCCAGCGGTTCTCGGCCTGCTGTGAATAGCAATAGGCCGCGAACGTCTTGCCCGCGCCGTGGGCTTCCGCGCGTCGATCCATCAGCCACGACCAGAACGCGGCGAACGAGCGTGCCTCGTCGCGTGTGGGCAGTGGGTCCCAGGTGACGAACGGCCGGTAGCCCAGGTCGACGCCGTCGCGGTGCAGCCACGTGCCCCACAGGTATGCGCCGTCCTCCTGGAAGCTCTCCATGTCCACGTCGACCTCGACGTCGGCGCGCCGCACCGTCACCCTCGCGCGCCTGCGCACGAGGCGCTGCCCGCCCAGCCACGCCCGCGCCATCGCGCGCAGGTCGCGCCAGGAGCCCGCCAACTCGGCGGGCGGGTCACCGTCGTAGTCCACGAGCTCGTCGACGGTTTCCAGGCCCGACGCCCTGAGGATGCGCGCCGCGGACTGATCGGCGACGAGGCCCACATCCCGCACCGCGGTCAGCTGCGCCTCGCAGTCCTGCCACCACGGGCACCGTCGGCACTCCGCGACACGGACGGGCTCGGTCTCGACCTCGCCTGCCAGGATCGCCCGACGATCAGCGAACCGCTCGTCGTAGCCGGGCAGCAGCGGGGCGACATCGATACACAGGACGGCCTCGCCATCGACGCCGATCACGCCCCCGACCAGCGCAGCCGACGCGTGACCGGTGTCCTGCAGCATGCGGGTCAGGTGTGCCAGACGCATCGCGTCGCCGCGGTGCGTGCGGGCACGGCGCGTGGCGTCCTCATGCGGTGCCCACCGATCGAGCGGGGACGTCAGGGCGCCCGCACCCGGATCGGAGACCTTGTGGTTCACCACCAGGATCGGCACGTACCCGTCGCGCACGCGCTGCAGCAGCTCGGAGTGCCCCGTGCGCCCGCCCGACGGTGGCAGCACGGCGCCCCATATCCGCGGTGCGCCGCCGCGGATGGCCGCCATCGTGCGCCCCACAGCGCCCGGACCGGGTTCGATCACGGTGAGCGGGGCGAGAGCGGCCAGCCGCTCGCGCACGCGCGCACGGTGCAGCGCGGCGGCCTCCTTCCGCAGCACCGCACCCGGATCCGGTCCGGGGACGACGGTGTCGCGTGCCCCGTCACCCGATCCCGCCCCGCGCGTCTCGAGCCACAGGCGATGCCGGCAGCCGGTGAGTGCACGTGCCGGCACCGCCGGGCTCGGAGCCCGGGCCGCTTCACTTCGCCCCATCGGGGTCTCGACCGTATCCACTGAGGCCCATTATCGCGGGCACCTACGACACGAGCCGTCAGCGCCACTCGGTCGGCACACAGGGGGCCCTGGCCCGCCGGTGTGAATATGCGATGCTGTACCCACCACGAGGCCCCGGCGAAGGACGTGTAGTGATGGGACTGTTCCGCAGCAAGAAGCCGAAGACCACTCGCGCGCAGCGGCGTGCCGAGGCCCGCGCGCTGAAGGCGAAGGCCAAGCTGGAGGCCAGGCTCGCGGCGAAGAACCAGGCCAAGCGCGACAAGTCCGGCACGAAAGCCGACCTCACGCGCGCGAAAGTGATCGCCAAGATGCAGGGCAAGTCCGACAAGAACGCGCTCAAGATCGCCGAGCTCGACGCGAAGGCGGCCGTCGAGGGCAAGCTGCTGTCGCAGGTGCGCATCAAACGCTACATCTCCACGGCGCGACTCCTGGCGCCCGTCGTGGCCCCCGTCGCCTACCGGGCCGCGGCTGCCGGCCGCAACAAGCTCGACGCCGCGCGCGCCACCCGTCTGGGCGTGCCGGTCACCGAGGTGGCGCAGTACACCGGGCACGGCGGCGCGCTGGCCGCGCGGATCGACACGGCGCGCGCCTCGCTGACACGCCTCGAGCAGGCCCACCCCGACGCCGAGACCAAGGCGTTCACCGGCTCGGTGCGTACCCGCCTCGACGATCTGGCCTCTGCCGTCGCCACCTCGAGCTCGATGCCCACCGCACGCCGCCGCACGGCCAACGCCGCGGTCTCCCGTGAGCTCGACGGTGTCGAGGGTGATCTCCTCAACCGTCTCGGGGTCAGCTCCTGAGCAGAGCCCAAGGGGCGAGTGCTGCAGTCCCACCGTCGAACTCACGGTGACCTGCGGAAGGTGAAGTCCGCCACGACGACCCCGACGCCGGACTGGCACGTACAACTCGTGGGCAGCGCCGAACCCGAACACCCGGCACCGTCGCTCACGTTGACGACCGGCGATCCAGACGACGTCGGCAGCGCGGCCGGTGCGGCCCTCGCCGACACCGGAGCCCGCCGGCATCGGCATCCGCATCGCGCTGGGCGTGATCGGTATGGCCGCGGGCGCTCTCTCGCTGCGACGGCGCTCGTGACTGTCGGGAGGCGCTGACGGTGACGGGACCGGGCGCACGACCACCCGGTGGAACACCGACGCACCGGGTCACCTCCGCGGACGGGCACGTCGTCACCGGCAGCGGGCGGTCCACCCCGCCCCGGGCGTGGGTCGAGCCCGCGGTGCCGGCCTTCCTCGTGGGCCTCGCCGCCTAACCAGCGGCGCACCTGGCCGCGCGGGGGCCGGCGGCATGCCGAGGAGCGGTCCGGCCAGCGGGCGATCGCGGAGACGGCCGCCATCGCCGCGACGTTCGGTCTGGCGGCCGGCCTGTCACTCACCGCCTGACCACACGACACGCGAATGACACGCGAAACGGGAATCCGCTCACTCCAGCCGCGCGGCAGCCTCGCGCAACGCCGTGAGCTCACGCCGGGCGAGCACCGGAAGCGACTGCGACCGCGCCGGCTCCACCCAGCGGGCGAAGGCACGGCCGAACGCCTTCACACCCAGCTCGGCTGCGAGGTCCGCGTCCGGTTCCGGCACGCCACGCTCGACCAGTGCCGCCGCGGCGGAGGCGGCCAGCAGGTGCCGCTTGTACACCGACCGCTCGGCGAGTTCAGGGTTACCGGCGACCACCGCCAGCAGCCGCGGTCCGAAGTCCCGCTGCGCGGGCGTGAACGATGCACAGAGTGCGGCTACCCCGGCCCCTATCGCTTCGAGGACCGTGGCCGACGGTGGCGCGGCGGCCACCCCCTCGGCCAACAGCCGCGCGTGCACCTCCTGGCCGACGAACAGCACCTCACGCTTGTCGCGGAAGTGCCGGAAGAACGTGGTCTTGGTCAGCCCCGCCCGCTCGGCTATCTGCGCGACAGCGGTGGCGTCGTAGCCCTGCTCCGTGAACAGGTCCAGCGCCGCCATCACGAGACGTTCCTTCGCGTTCGGCTCCCATCGACCCATGAGCCAAGCATAGGTGATGTGACTCGGTACCATCATCGCGCTACAGTGACGGTACCAAGTAACGTCACTCAAGGGAGACTCCCATGCACGTTCTCATCACCGGCGCGGGCGGCCACATCGGATCCGCGATCGTCGCCGAGCTACTCCGCGCCGGGCACCAGGTGACCGGCCTGGTCCGCTCGGAGGCGTCGGCTGCCACCGTCATGGGGCTCGGCGCGCGAGTGTTGCGCGCCGACCTCGGCACGCCCGACGGGCTCGCCGCCACCGTCGCCGCGCTGGGTACCGACGGTGCCGATCGGATGGACGCCGTGATCCACCTCGCCTTCGACCACGCGGCGGTGTCTGCCGGGGACATGGCCGGCGCGGCACGGTCGGACCTCGCCGTGGTGCACGCGCTCGGCGACGCTCTCGCCGGGACCGATCGCGCCCTGGTGGCCGTCGGCATGACACCCATCGGCGATCCCGCGAGCGACGCGGCGATCGAGGCCAATCCACGCTCCGCCGTGGCGAAGACGGTGGCGGGGCTCGCCGATCGCGGCGTCCGCTCCGTGCTGGTCGGGGTCCCGCCGGTCACCCACAGCGCGGACGACCGGCACGGCTTCGTCCCCACGCTGATCGGCATCGCCCGCCGGACAGGCGTTTCCGGCTATCTCGGGGACGGGACCAACCGCTGGCCCGCCGCGCACACACGCGACGTGGCGCGCCTGTTCGCGGCGGCTGTCGAGCGCGCCCCGGCCGGTGCAGGACTATCGGCTGCAGCGGAGGAGGGGATCGAGGTCAGGGCGATCGCCGAGGCGATCGGTCGCCGCCTCGGGGTGCCGACGGTGTCGGTGGCACCCGCCGACGCAGCAACGCATTTCGGCCATTTCGCGCCGTTCGCAGCGCTGGACATCGCTATCCCCGGCGCTGCGGCCAGCCGGTCACTGGGCTGGACTCCCGTGCAGCCCGGACTACTCGCCGACCTCGACGAGGGCCACTACTTCGACGACGTCACCGTGTGAGCCCCGGTACCCGGCGCACGGGAAGGCGCGCTTGCCGGCGGCGGCGACGCCGAGCCCGGCGACCGCCAGCACCGCCCCCACCAGCGCGAGAGATGTTATAGGCGACGATGTTTCGAGCAGGACCCCGCCGAGTGCGGCGCCGAGGCCGATGCCCACGTTGGAGGCGGAGTTGATCCAGGCACCCGCGATCTCGGGTGCGTCGGGTAGGGCCCGCACCGCCGCGGCCTGGTACATCGACGACACTCCGCCGAAGGAGCCGGTCCACAGCGCCACCGCGGCGATGGTCGCGATCATCCAGTACTGCGCCACGCCTACGCACACCAGGCCACCGCCCAACACCGCCAGCACGGCGAGCACGGTTCCGCGCGGGCGGCGGTCGATCGCGCGCCCGGCGCCCCACAGGCCGATCAGGCCACAGAAGCCGAACACCATGAGCAACGGGCCCGTCCAGGTCTGGTGTACGCCGGCCGCCAGGAGCACCACGGTGATGTACGTGTAGACGGTGTAGTGGCCGAGGAATGCAAGTGCGTCCGAGACGACGACGATGCCGAGATCGCCACGCGCCCTTCGGTTCACACCATTCATGCGGGCCGTACTCCCAGGTACGGCGGGAAGCGTCGCGGCGAGCCGCACCAGCGCTACCGCGAGCGCGGCGGCCACCGTCAGGAATGCCGCGCGCCACCCCAACGCAGACCCCACCGCGGTGGACAGCGGGATGCCGAAGACGAATCCCACGGAACCTCCGCCGCCCACGATGGCGAGTCCGCGCCCCACCTGCTGCGCGTTCACGATGCGCGGCACGTATCCGATGCACACCGCGAAGAACAGGGCGTGCGACAGCCCGCCGACCACGCGGCCGGCGAGGACCACGGAGAAGGAGGGCGCCAGGGCGATCACGGTGTTGCTGAGGAGGTACACCGCCGTGGTCGCGAGGATCAGCGGCTTGCGGGGCAGGCGTCGCGTGACGATGGCGAGCGGGACGGAGCACACCGCCACCAGCACGGCGTAGACGGTGACGACCAGCCCCGTCCGCGACGTGCTGACGTCGAAGGACCGGGCGATGGTCGGGAGTAGGCCCACCGGGAGCATCTCGGTGGTGACGGCGAGGCATGCGGCGACTGCGAGGGTGAGCAGGCCGGGCATGGATTCGCGCAGGCTGCGGGTGGCAGGCGACTGGGGGGCAGTGATGCTGGTTTGCACGTGTCCCCAATATACTCAGCTTCTGAGTTTATTCGAATCGACAGGGCCCGTTGGTGATAGAAGACTCACCGCCGGCGACGATGAGCTCTCCGTCACCCCGGCGCACACTGGACGGGTGAAGCGGCTGATGTTCGACGACGCGTACTTCCGGGATCCGCACGCCGCGACCGCGGCCCTCCTCGCGGACGCGCCGGTCCACCGGTTCGCCACGGAGTCCGACATGCGCGGGTGGCTCGTGGTCGGCGCCGACGCAGCCCGGGCAGCGCTGACGGACCCGCGGATCGCCAAGTCTCGCGACGCGATGATCGGCAACGTGCCCCGACCCGGCGCGGGGCCGCTCGCGCGACTACGCCGCGCGGGAGCGCGGATGCTGGTGGCACACATGCTCGCCGCCGACCGACCGGATCATGCCCGGCTGCGCCGGTCGGTCGCGGCCGCATTCACCCCGGCGGCAGTCGCGGGGTACGCCCCGTGGATCGAGGATTCCGCGGCACGGCTGCTGGCCGACGGGGACCCGGCCTCACCCCGCGACCTCGTCGCGACCCTCGCGTTCCCGCTGCCGGCCCAGGTGATCTGCCGGATCCTCGGCCTTCCGCCGGAGAGCGCGGCCGCGCTCGCCGACGCCAGCAGCGTCCTGGGCGACGTGGTGGTCGCCGACCCCGATCACCTACGCCGAGCGGCGACGGTGTTCGCGCGCGAGCTGATTCCGCGGCTGGCGGCACGCGGCCTCGCGCCGCGGTCCGACCTGATGAGTGCGATAGCGCGCGACGTACGGTGCCGTGCGCTCACGCCGGCCGAGGCGCTGTCGACGACCGCGCTTCTGTTGATCGCGGGGCAGGAGACCACCTCGAGCCTCATCTCGCACGCGGCGCTCACGGTGATCACGCGCCCGGACCTCGCGGAGCGCGTCCGCGCCGACCCGACGGCACTGGACGGCGTCCTCGACGAAACCCTGCGATCGGACCCACCCCTGCCGGTGACCACGCTGCGCCGGACGACCGCCGCCGTCGACGTAGCCGGAACACGGATCCCCGCCGACGAATGGGTGCTCGTCTCACTGCTCGGCGTCGGGCTCGACACGGACGGGGATCCGCACGCGCACATGGCCTTCGGCCACGGAATGCACTACTGCCTAGGGTCGCACCTGGCCCGGCTGGAGGCACGGATCGCCATCACCGCGCTGTTCGACCGGTTCCCGCGCGCCGCGCTGGCGCCCGGGACCCGGCTGAGCCGGCGGCGTAGCGTGGTGTTCCGCCAGCTCGAGCGACTCCCCGTCGTCCTGGCACCACGCGACACGGCCCCGGAGCCGATCGATCCCCCACGCGCGGGCGGCGCTACCGACCGATGAACTTCAGGTTCTTGACGATCTCGGGCACCAGAGTCAGGAACACGTTGCGCGGCACGAACTTCACGCCACCCAGGCCGATCACGCGCTGACGGGCGATGGTCTGCGACTCCATGTACTTCAGGAGCCCCTCGGTGCCGTGCCGGCGCCCGACACCACTGATGCCCATGCCGCCCATCGGGGCGGCGGTGGAGCCCCACGCGGCGGCATAACCCTCGTTGATGTTGACGGTGCCGGCGTTGATCCGTTCGGCGATGGCCTGTGCCTGCTTCGCACTGCCGGCGAAAACGCTTGCGTTGAGGCCGTACTCGGTGTCGTTGGCGCGTTCCACCGCCTCGTCGACCGACTCGACCGCGTAGACCGACACCAGCGGGCCGAAGGTCTCGTTCGCATAGCAGGTCATCTCGTCGGTGACGCCGGTCAGCACGGTGGGCTCGTAGAAGTACGGGCCGAGGTCCGGCCGCGCCTTCCCGCCTGCGACAACGGTGGCCCCCTTGGCCACGGCGTCGTCGACATGCGCGGCCACGGTGTCGATCTGCGCCTGCGACGCGAGCGAGCCCATCTCGTTGACGAAGTCGTAGCCCGCCCCCAGCGGCAGCCGCGCGATGCGCTCCGCGAATGCCTTCGTGAACGCCTCGACGGCCGGACGCTCCACGTAGATGCGCTCGATCGAGATGCACAGCTGCCCCGAGTTCGAGAAGCACGCACGGGCGGCACCGTCGGCGGTGTGCTCGATCGGCGCATCGGCGGTGACCACCATGGGGTTCTTGCCGCCCAGCTCGGCGGAGAAGCCGATCAGGCGGCGGCCGCACTGCTCGGCGAGGGTGGCGCCGGTGGCCGACGAGCCGGTGAACATCAGGTAGTCGCAGGCCTCGACGATGGCGGTGCCCACCACGGCGCCGGGTCCGGGGACCACGGCGAACAGGTCCTTGGGCAGGCCGGCCTCGTACAGCAGCTCGGCGGCGGCGAGCGCACAGTAGGGCGTCTGACTGTCGGGCTTGATCACCACGGCGTTGCCGCCGGCCAGCGCGGCCACGGCGTCGGACACAGCCAGGGTCAGCGGGTAGTTCCAGGGCGAGATGACGCCGACGACGCCCTTGGGCTGATAGCGCACGCGGGTGGCGGTGAACACGGGCAGCATGCCCGCGACGCGCTTACCCGCGAGCAGCCCCGGGGCGTTCCGGCCGTACCAGCGGGCCGTCATCGCGACGTCGAGCGTCTCCTCCTGCGCGTACTGCCGGGCCTTGCCGGTCTCCGCCTGGATCATGTCGACCAGGTCGCTGCGGCGGGCGTTGACCAGGTCGGCGAACTTCAGCAGGACCTGTGCGCGCTCCCTGGCCGGTCGCTTCGCCCACTCGACCTGGGCGGCACGAGCCCGGGTGAAGGCGACCTCGACATCCTTCTCGGTGCCGATCGGGATCGTGGTGAGCGTCTCGCCGGAGAACGCCTCGAGCACGTCGCGGCTCGTGCGGGACTCGGGGGTGTCGATGGCGGCGAGCGCGCGGAGTCGGTCGAACGTGGCCTGGGTGGGAGCTGGCATGTGGGCCAGGTTACCCGCTTGTTGATGGACACTCAATAGGGCGCCGATCAGACGGTGCCACAGGCCGTGGGGTGCGCAGGCCCCCGGATTAGGATCGGCGGGCATGAGCCACGTCCAGTTCACCCCCACCGCCGACCTCGTCGATGAGATCGGCCCTGACGTCCGCAGCTGCGACACCCAGTTCCGCCAGTTCGGTGCGCGCCGAGCGTTCGCCGGCACCGTCGTCACCGTCCGCTGCTACCAGGACAACGCGCTGCTGAAGTCCGTGCTCGGCGAGCCCGGCGAGGGCCGCGTCCTCGTAGTCGACGGCAGCGCCGAGGGCGTGCCCTCGCTGCACACCGCCCTCGTCGGCGACCTCATCGCCGAGCTCGGCCGCTCCAACGACTGGGCCGGCATCGTGGTGTTCGGCGCGATCCGCGACTCCGCCGTGATCGGCACCCTGAACATCGGCGTCAAAGCGCTCGGTACAAACCCGCGCAAGTCCACCAAGACCGGCCACGGCGAGCGCGACGTGCCGGTGAGCTTCGGCGGGGTCACGTTCAACCCCGGCGACACGCTCCACAGCGACGACGACGGCATCGTACTGCTCTAGCAGCGTTCCGCGGAACGCTCAGGCCAGGTGCCGCGCGGGACGAGGTCGTCCCGTCACCGTCGCCACCGGCGCTTCTTGCCGGACGGCGACGGTGCCGGGGTCGGCTCGACCTCCTCGACGATCTCCTCGACCACGGCGCCGCCCTCGTCCTGCACCACGCGGGCCTTGGCGCCGCGCAGGGCCACCAGATCGCCGGATCGCAACTGCCGGCCCCGGCGCGTCTCCATGGCGCCGTTCACCAGCACCTGCTCGTCGGCGATCACGAACTTCGCGTCCGAGCCGGACTCCACCAGGCCCGCGAGCTTGAGGAACTGCCCGAGCAGGATGGACTCGTCGCGGATCGTCACTTCGATGATGTCTGCCACGACATAGATTCTGCCGGGTCGTAGGCTCGGCGTGTGCCGCCACCCGCTCCCGGTGATTCGATCGAGCTCGCCGGCGTCCGCACGCACATCGTCGTCGACGAGCCGCGTCGCACCGAGGACGGCGTACCCGCCGTCCTCTCGTCCGGTCTCGCCGGCAACTGGTTCGACTGGGATCACTGCGCCGCGCTCCTCGCGTTGCGCCGCCGTGTCGTGCGACTCGACCGCCCCGGCTACGGCCTGTCCGACCCGTGGCCGAACGACGTGCTGCCCACCATCGACGCGGAGGTCCGACGGTTCGCCGGCCTCCTCGATCACCTGGAGATCGAGCGCGCCGTGCTGGTCGGTCATTCGATGGCGAGCTTCTACGTGGAGGCGTTCGCGCGGATCCACCCCGACCGCACCGCGGGCATCGTCGTCCTGGACGGGAGCGTGGAAGACACGCCGCACCCCGTTCTGCCGGAGCGGACCCGCTCCCGGCTGGTCCTGGGCGGAGTCGGCACCACGGCGCGCTTGCGGCTGGGCCGACTCGCGGCGCCGGCGGTACGGAAGGTGCTCATCCACTCCGCCCCGCCGGGCGGGTTCACCGAGGGGCAGCGCGCCTGGTACCGGCAGATCGTCCCGACCGACAGGTACATGGTCGCGGCGCTGCTCGAGAACGCGCAGTACCCGATCATGGCGCGCGAGCTCCTAGCGGTGCGCGAGCGATACCCCCGGCTCACGGCCCCCGTGACGGTGGCGGCGGCGTTCAGCGGGCGGCCCTCGCCGTGGGCCGCGCACTGGTCGACGGTGCAGCGCCGCTACGCAGCGCGTCTGAGCGGGGAGTTCGCGGTGGTGTCACCGGCGGGCCACCACATGATGATCGACCAGCCGGGCCAGGTCGCCGCGCTCGTCGAACGCGTGCGCCGCCGGTGACGCGCTACGCGCGCAGGTCGCGCAGGTCCGCTGCGGTGACGAGCCGCTCCGAGTCCTCAGTGAGCATCCGGATCAGTCTGCGCGTGCGCAGACGGCTGATGCCGAGGGTGGATCGGTTGTCGGTTCGTCCGAATCGAGTCAGCTTCACGAGATGCTCCGAGGTTACGTGCGGCGGAATTCAGTAACGTAAACAGTACTTTTGATCTCCGGTGCCGTCCATTCGAGCGGCCGCAACGTGGCCAAGTCGACACCGACGGTTTCACATTCGCCACACGAGTATCACCCGTCCCGGCCGTGTGCGCGACCCGACGCGCCGGAGCGTCAGGGGCGACCAGTGGACCGCGAGCGTTCATCTCTACCGTCGTCCCCATGGAGATCCGGTTCACGCGGTCGGCGGGCGTCGTCATGCTGATCGTGCTGTGCGCGCTGTTGGGCACGCTCTTCGTGGTGGCTGCGGCCGCGGTGATCGCGTCCGGGGATGTGCTGGGCGTCGACCTCTTCGTGGGCCCCCTCGGCCTACTGGTCCTATGGGCGACGTGGGCGCTCGCGCGCAGGGTGTGGCGCCGCGAGATGCTGGCGGTCGTCGACCCGGCCGGCATCACATTCCCGCGGATCAAAGACCCCGCGCTGCGGCGGTGGGAGTGGTGGGAGATCGCGCGCGTCGACGGCGTGGACATCCGGGCGAACGCCTCCAGGATCCGGGAGCTGCGGTTCGTGCTCGCGGACACCCCCCGTGCACGCACGCTGTACGACACGTTCCCCACCCGCAACACCTGGCTCTCGTCGCGCAGGACACAGTTGCAACAGGCCACCACGGTGCGGTTCGCGGCGGGTGTCCGCCCGCGACGGCCCGAGGTCGCGCGATATCTGGGTCTCGTCGGACCGCGCACCGCGGGTCTGCCGTTCCGGCCCTGACCACTGTCGAACCTCGGTGGGATCGCCCCCGTATCGCGTCCACGCCCCGATCCGGCGCTATTCCACCGAGGTCGAGACGGCCGCCAGCCGGGCCCGCGTCGCCTGGTCCGCGGGCAGCAACGTCTCGAGGTGCAGGTCGTCGATGGTGGCGTCGTTCGGCGTCAGCACCACACTGACCACGCTGAACAGCCGCAGCGGCGGCTCCCCCGGCTCACCGCGCAGCACGAGTTCCACCACCGGCCCCGACGGCACCGACGCCGCATCGCCGCCCGGAAACGCCCGACACTCATCGAGCAAGGCCGTCAGTCGCGCGTCTGCGATGCGGTCGGCGCGCGCACCGACCTGGTGCAGCAGGTGCGCACGCCAGCCGCCGAGCCCGACGATGCGCGGCGCCAGCCCGTCCGGATGCAGGCTCAGTCGCACGACGTTGACCGGCGGCTCGAGCAGGTGCGGCGCGCAGCCCTCGAGCAGCGGCCCCACGGCGGCGTTCGCGTCGACCAGGTCCCAGTACCGGTCGAGCAGCACCGCGGGGTACGGCATGTGCGCGTCGAGCAGCGTGCGGAACGACGCGAGAACAGCGGAGGAGTCCGACGGTGTCGGCTGATACCGCGGCGCGTAGCCGCCCGCGAGCAGCAGGCCGTCGCGCTCGCGAAGCGGCACGTCGAGATGCTCCGCGAGCCGCAGGATCAGCTCGGCGCTGGGCCGAGCCCGCCCCGTCTCGACGAAGCTCAGGTGCCTACCGCTCACCTCGGCCCGGCTCGCGAGTTCCAGCTGGCTCAGGTGCCTGCGGTGCCGCCACCTGCGCAGCAGCCCACCCACCTCCGCCGTCGTCATGGCGTCGACGCTAACCCCGCCGGGTAATCGTCGCCATTACCTCCGACGTAATCGCCTGAGGCGAAGCGGTGGCGCAGACTGCGGACATGACGGATCCCGCGGCGCTCATGCCCTTCGCGACCACCCTCGGCATCTCGGCGCCCGAGGCGACCCCCGACCGGGTGGTGTGCACGCTCGACCATCGGCCCGAGCTCGCGACCGCGGGCGGCGCGATGCACGGCGGCGCGCTGATGACCCTCGCGGACTGCGCGGGCGCGCTGCTCGCGGTGCTCAACCTGCCGCCGGGAGCGTCGACCACCACGACGGCGTCCACCACCAACTTCCTGCGCGCCGCGACCGGCGGAACACTCACGGCCACAGCCGAACCCGTGAAGGTGGGCAGGCAGGTGATCGTGGTGCAGACCACGGTCCGCGACTCGCTCGGCAAGGCGCTCACGACCACCATCGCGACGCAGCAGGTCCTCGCCCCACGCTGAAGTGATCGACGGACCGCCCAACAACGTCCGCTCGTACCTCGCTACCGCTGGGGCGCGTCTGTCGGCGCGATCGGCGCCGGCAGCGCCGTGTAGCCCATCAGGAACTCGTCCACGGCCGCCGCGGCGCTCCGACCCTCGGCGATGGCCCACACGATCAGCGACTGGCCGCGCCCGGCATCGCCGGCCACGAACACGCCCGGCACCGTCGTCTGGAAGTCGTCGCCGCGCTTGACGTTGCCGCGGTCGGTGTACTCGACGCCCAGCTTGTCGAGCAGGTCGCCCCGCTCGGGGCCCACGAAGCCCATCGCCAGGAGCACCAGGTCGGCCTTCAGCTCGAAATCCGAACCGGGCACCCGCTCGAACTTCCCGCCCGAGAACTTCACCTCATGCGCCTTCAGTGAGGTCACCCGGCCGTCCTCACCGACGAACTCCTCGGTGTTCACGGCGTAGACCCGCTCGCCGCCCTCCTCGTGGGCGGACGACACGCGGTACATCAGCGGGTACAGCGGCCACGGCGTCGAGTCGGCGCGCGCCTTCGGGGGCATCGGCATGATCTCGAACTGGTGCACCGACGCGGCGTCCTGCCGCAGCGCCGTGCCCAGGCAGTCGGCGCCGGTGTCCCCGCCGCCGATGATCACGACGTGCTTGCCACGTGCGTGGATCGGGGGCAGGCCCGCGTCGTCGGTGACATCGTCGCCGAGCTGCACGCGGTTGGCCCACGGCAGGTACTCCATGGCCTGGTGGATGCCGTCCAGCTCACGGCCGGGAGCCGGCAGGTCACGCCCCTTGGTGGAGCCCATCGCGAGTACCACGGCGTCGAAATCGGACTGCAGCTGCTCCACCGTCACGTCGACGCCGACGTTGACGCCCGTCTTGAAGACGGTGCCCTCCGCGTTCATCTGGGCGAGGCGGCGGTCGATGTGCCGCTTCTCCATCTTGAACTCGGGGATCCCGTAACGCAGCAGGCCGCCGATGCGGTCGGCGCGCTCGAAGACGGTCACGGTGTGCCCGCCGCGGGTCAGCTGCTGGGCGGCGGCCAAGCCGGACGGCCCGGATCCCACGACGGCGATCTTCTTGCCGGTCAAGGTGGTCGGGTGCTGCGGTGAGACCCAACCCTCGTCGAAGGCGCGGTCGATCAGCTCCACCTCGACCTGCTTGATCGTCACCGGGTCCTGGTTGATACCGAGGACGCAGGACGCCTCGCACGGTGCGGGGCACAGCCGCCCGGTGAACTCCGGGAAGTTGTTGGTGGCGTGCAGCCGCTCGATCCCGTCGTGCCAGCGGTCCTTGTAGACCAGGTCGTTCCACTCGGGGATCAGGTTCCCCAGCGGACAACCGTTATGACAGAAGGGGATACCGCAGTCCATGCAGCGCGACGCCTGCTTCTGCAGGGTCTGCCGCTCGAACGGCTTGTACACCTCCTTCCAGTCCAGCAGACGCAGCGGAACGGGCCGCCGCACGGGCAGCTCCCGCGAGGTGTGCTTGATGAAACCCTGGTAATCAGCCACGTGCGGCCTCCATCACTGCGTCGTCGACGTTCCGGCCGTCCAGTTCTGCGCGGGCGATCGCGGTGAGCACCCGCTTGTAGTCGCGCGGCATGACCTTCGCGAACAGTCGCCTCTCACGCGGCCAGTCCGCGAGGATGTGCGCAGCGACGTCCGAGCCGGTCAGGTCGTAGTGCTTCTCCACCACGCTGTGGACGAACTCCTTGTCCGCCTCGTCCAGCGACTCGAGATCGACCAGCTCGGTGTTGAGGTCGCGGACGAAGTCCTCACCCGGGTCGTACACGTATGCGACGCCGCCGCTCATCCCGGCACCGAAGTTGCGTCCGGTGGTGCCGAGGACCACGACCCGGCCGCCGGTCATGTACTCGCAGCCGTGGTCGCCCACGCCCTCGACCACGGCGGTGGCGCCCGAGTTGCGCACCGCGAACCGCTCGCCCACGCGGCCGCGGATGAACACCTCGCCGGCGGTCGCGCCGAACAGGATCACGTTGCCCGCGATGATGTTCTCGGCGGCGACGAAGCCCTCGGGGGCGTCGGCCGCCGGGCGGACCACGATGCGGCCGCCCGAGAGGCCCTTGCCCACGAAGTCGTTGGCGTCACCGAACAGCGTGAGCGTCATACCCTTCGGCACGAACGCGCCGAAGCTGTTGCCCGCGCTGCCGCGGAAGGTGATCGAGATGGTGTCCTCGGGCAGCCCGTCTGCGCCGTACGCCTTGGTGACCTCGTGGCCGAGCATCGTCCCGACGGTGCGGTTGACGTTGGTGATGGCCGACTCGAACGCCACCGGGGTGGTGTTGTCGAGCGCCTCCCGGGCCTGCGTGATCAGCTGCTGATCGAGCGCCTTGTCCAGCGAGTGGTCCTGCCGACCGGAACAGTAGAGGTCCTGGTTCATGAACGGCGAGTCCACCTGGGCCAGGATCGGCGACAGGTCGAGCTTGCCGGCCTTCGCGCCCTTCCAGTGCTCGAGCGCGGCCGCGGTGTTCAGCACCTGCGACTGCCCGACAGCCTCGGCGAGCGTGCGGAAGCCGAGCTGCGCGAGCAGCTCTCGGACCTCCTCGGCGATGAACAGCATGAAGTTCTCCACGAACTCCGGCTTGCCCGAGAACCGGCGGCGCAGCATCGGGTTCTGCGTCGCGACGCCCACCGGGCAGGTGTCGAGGTGGCATACCCGCATCATGATGCAGCCCGACACGACCAGCGGCGCGGTGGCGAAGCCGAACTCCTCACCGCCGAGCAGGGCGGCGACGATGACGTCGCGGCCCGTCTTGAGCTGGCCGTCGACCTGCACGACGATGCGATCCCGCAGGCCGTTGAGCAGCAGCGTCTGCTGCGTCTCCGCGAGGCCCAGCTCCCACGGGGCGCCTGCGTGCTTGACCGACGTGAGCGGGGTCGCGCCGGTGCCACCGTCGTAGCCCGAGATGAGCACGACGTCGGCGTGCGCCTTGGAGACACCCGCCGCGACCGTGCCGACACCGATCTCGGAGACCAGCTTCACATGGATGCGGGCCTGCGGGTTGGCGTTCTTGAGGTCGTGGATCAGCTGCGCGAGATCCTCGATCGAATAGATGTCGTGGTGGGGCGGCGGCGAGATCAGGCCGACGCCGGGCGTCGAGCCGCGCACCTCGGCGACCCACGGGTACACCTTGTGCGGCGGCAGCTGGCCGCCCTCACCGGGCTTCGCGCCCTGCGCCATCTTGATCTGGATGTCGGTGCAGTTACTGAGGTAGTGCGAGGTCACGCCGAACCGGCCGGACGCGACCTGCTTGATCGAGGACCGCCGGAAGTCGCCGTTCTCGTCGGGGTAGAAGCGCCGCGAGTCCTCGCCGCCCTCCCCCGAGTTGGAGCGGCCGCCGAGGCGGTTCATCGCGATCGCGAGGGTCTCGTGTGCCTCCGCCGAGATCGAGCCGTAGCTCATGGCGCCGGTCGAGAAGCGCTTGACGATCTCGGACGCGGGCTCGACCTCGTCGAGCGGGACGGGCGGGCGGTCGGGCACGATCTCGAACAGGCCGCGCAGGGACGCCAGCTTCTTCGTCTGGTCGTTGACCAGGCTGGTGTACTCCTTGAACACCTTGTACTGGCCCGTGCGGGTCGAGTGCTGCAGCCTGAACACCGTCTCCGGATTGAACAGGTGGTACTCGCCCTCGCGGCGCCACTGGTACTCACCGCCCACCTCGAGCTCGCGGTGCGCGAGCTCCTCGGGGCGCTGCAGCAGGGCGCGGCCGTGGCGTGCGGCCACGTCGGCGGCGATCTCGTCGAGGCCGACGCCGCCGAGCTGGCTCTGCATGCCGGTGAAGTACTCGTCGCACAGCTCCTGCGACAGGCCGATCACCTGGAACAGCTGCGCACCCGTGTACGAGGCGAGCGTCGAGATGCCCATCTTGGACATCACCTTGAGCACGCCCTTGCCGGCGGCCTTGACGTAGTTGGCGACGGCCTTCTCGCGGGAGATGCCGGGCAGCTCGCCACGCACCACCATGTCCTCGACGGTGGCGAACGCCATGTACGGGTTGACGGCGGCGGCGCCGAGGCCGACCAGCAACGCCATGTGGTGCACCTCGCGAGCGTCGCCGGACTCGATGATGAGGCCGACCTGCGTGCGGGTCTTCTCGCGCACCAGGTGTTGGTGCACCGCCGAGGTGAGCAGCAGCGACGGGATGGGCGCGAGCAGCCGGTCCGAGTTGCGGTCGGACAGGATGATCAGGCGGGCGCCGCCGGCGATGGCCTCGGAGACCTGGGTGCGGACGGTGTCGAGCGCGTCGGCCAGGCCCTGGCCGCCCTCGGCGACCGGGTACAGGCCCGGGATGACCACCGAGCGGAACTCGGGCAGGTTGCCGTCGTCGTTGACCTTGACCAGCTTGATCAGCTCGTCGTTGTTGAGGATCGGCTGATCCAGCTTGATCCGCCGACAGCTCACGGCCGAGGGGTGCAGCAGGTCGGACTCGCTGCCGATGGTGGCCCCGAGGCTGGTGACGATCTCCTCGCGGATGGCGTCCAACGGCGGGTTGGTGACCTGCGCGAAGAGCTGCTGGAAGTAGTCGAACAGCAGCCGCGGGCGCAGGGACAGCACGGCGACGGGGGTGTCGGTGCCCATGGAGCCGATCGCCTCGGCGCCGGTCTTCGCCATCGGCGTGAGCAGGATGTTCAGTTCCTCGGTGGTGTAGCCGAAGATCTGCTGCCGTTCGGTGACCCGGTCGTGCGGCATCACCGGGCGCGGCCGATCGGGCAGCTCAGACAGCTGCAGCAGGCCCTCGTCCAGCCACTCCTGGTACGGCTCGGCCGCGGCCAGGTCGGCCTTGATCTCGTCGTCGGAGACGATGCGGCCCTGCGCGGTATCCACCAGGAACATGCGACCGGGCTGCAGGCGGGTCTTGTAGACGACCTCGCTGTGCGGGATGTCCAGGATGCCGACCTCGGAACCGAGGACGGCGAGGCCGTCCTTCGTCACCCAGATCCGCGACGGCCGCAGACCGTTGCGGTCGAGCACCGCACCGATCACGGTGCCGTCGGTAAAGCACACCGCGGCCGGGCCGTCCCACGGCTCCATCAGGCTCGCGTGGTACTCGTAGAACGCCCGCCGGGCGGGGTCCATGTCGTGATTGCGCTCCCACGCCTCGGGGATCATCATCAGCACGGCGTGCGGCAGCGGCCGGCCGCCCAGGTGCAGCAGCTCGAGCACCTCGTCGAACCGGGCCGTGTCGGATCCGCCCTTGGTACAGATCGGGTAGATCTTCTCGGCCGCGTCCGCGCCGAACACCGACGGATCGAGCAGCGCCTCACGCGCGCGCATCCAGTTCTCGTTGCCGTTGACGGTGTTGATCTCGCCGTTGTGGGCGACGCGCCGGTAGGGGTGCGCCAGCGGCCACGACGGGAACGTGTTGGTGGAGAACCGCGAGTGCACCAGGCCCAGCGCGGAGGTGACCCGCGAGTCCTGCAGGTCGAGGAAGAAGCCACGTAGCTGGGGCGTGGTGAGCATGCCCTTGTAGACGAACGTCTGCCCGCTCAGCGACGGGAAGTACACCGTCTCGGAGCCCTCGGCGCCGGCGCCGGCACCGTCGGTACCCAGCTCACGCTCGACGCGCTTGCGGATCACGAACGCGCGCCGCTCGAGGTCCATACCCGCCAGGGCGGCGCCGGACTCGTCCTCGCCCGCGATGAAGACCTGTCGCAGCGTGGGCATGGCGTCGCGGGCGAGCGCTCCCAGCGACGAGTCGTCGGTGGGCTGCTCGCGCCAGCCGAGGACCCGCAGGCCCTCCTCGGCCACGATCTCCTCGACACCCTTCGCCGCTGCGGCGGCGGCGGCGGCGCCCTGCGGGAGGAAGGCGATGCCGGTGGCATAGGAGCCGGGCTCGGGCAGGTCGAAATCGACGACGGCGCGGAAGAACGCGTCGGGTACCTGGATCAGGATGCCTGCGCCGTCACCCGTATTGGGCTCGGCGCCCGCCGCTCCTCGGTGCTCGAGGTTCACCAGGGCCTGAATGGCCTTGTCCACGATGTCTCGGCTCTTCCGGCCGTGCATGTCCACGACGAACGCGACACCGCACGCATCGTGTTCGTGAGCAGGGTGGTAGAGCCCCTGGGGGCCGGGGGGTGTGAATCGGCTCATCGTGAACCTGCTTTCGCAGCAGCGCCTCGCGGCGGGTACGTCAAAACATGCCTGGTGACATGAGTGGGCCACCGCAGGCGTCGTTGGCTGTGCTCAAACGATAAGGATCAAGCCGGTATAACGCCAAATCCAATCAGCTCGCGAAGAAAACGAGATCGGGTTCTGTCAGCCTTACCTTATTCAATGCTCACACGGGCTCATAGACATGGAACACGCAGGCTAGATTGGCCCGGTGACATCGACGTCCGCGGGCGAGCTGCTGCGCCTGGGGCCCGCCCTGGCGGTCGCACTGGTGCTGCTCGCGCTCGCGGCCACGAGCGTCGCGTGGCTGGGCCGGACGGGCCACGCGCGGCAGGTCGCGTGGGCGTCGCTGCGGGCTACGGTGCAGCTCACGGCGCTGGGTGCGGCGCTGACGTACATCGTGGACGATCTGTGGTTCACGGCCGCGTTCCTGCTGCTGATGTCCCTGGCGGCGGCATGGACGGCCACCGGCCGCATCCTGCGCGGCCGGCCGACCCCGCGGACCATGGCGCTGACCTGGGCCGCCGTCGCCGTCCCGGCCAACACGCTCGTCGTGGTCCTCGTTCTCGCCGCCGTGGTGCCCGCCAAGGGAATCGCGATCATCCCGACCGTCGGGATCATCATGGGCGGGGCGATGACCACCGCTTCGCTGGCCGGGCAGCGCGCGCGGCACGAGCTGACCACCCGCATCGGCGAGGTGGAGGCCGGGCTGGCACTGGGCCTGGAGCCGGTGTTCATCCGGCTCGAGGTGTGCCGGCCGGGCGCTGCCACGGCGCTGATCCCCGCACTCGACCAGACGCGCACGGTGGGGCTGGTGACCATCCCCGGGGCGTTCGTGGGCATGGTGCTGGGCGGCGCCGCACCGTTCGTGGCCGCCGTGATGCAGCTGTTCGTGCTGGTCGCGCTGCTGGCGAATTCACCGATCGCACTCGTGGCGGTCACGCAGTTCGTGGCGCGCGGGTGGTACGACCGGTAGGTGCCGCGCCGCGCGCGTCCTACCCTGGTTCGGAACCGACGGCTAGCGGCTAGTACCGACGAACAGCGAAGCAGAGGTGTCACCCACCGTGTCAACGCAGACAGGCTCGACCGCGTCCAGGCTCGCCCAGCCGCGCTGGAGCAAGCGCTCGCCGTACCCCGCCCGGCTGCTGGCCGACCGCCTGCTGTCCCGCAAGGGCAGCGGCAAGGAGATCCGACACTACGAGCTGGACCTGGGCGACAGCGGGATCGAGTACGCGCCGGGCGACGCCCTCGCGGTGTGCCCGATCAATCAGCCGGGGCTGGTGGAGGCACTGCTGGGCGCGCTGGGCTTCGACGGTGACACGGACGTCGACGGCGCGCCGCTGCGGGAGCGCCTGACCCACGACTGGGAGATCTCGACGCCGCACCGACCGCTGCTCAAGGCGCTGTGGGAGCGCGACCCGAGCAGCGAGCTCGCGGCGGTGCACGGCCGCGGCGACAAGCACGCGATGTCGCATTACCTCTGGGGCCGCGACATCCTCGACCTACTGCACCTGAGCCCCGGGGTCGGTTTCGAGGCCGCCGAGCTGCCGAAGGTGTTCCGACCGCTGCAGCCGCGCGCGTACTCGATCAGCTCCAGCCCGCTCGCCATGCCCACTCAGGTGCACCTGACGGTGGCGACGGTGCGCTACGGCGGCGGCGTGGGAGGTCGCGACGCGGCCGACCGGGTGCGGGGCGCGGGGCCGGCGGGACCGCGCGTGCACGGCGGCGTGTGCTCGACGTACCTCGCCGACCGGGTCGACGTGGGCGACACCGTCGGGGTCTTCCTGCAGGCCAACAAGGCCTTCCGGCTGCCCGAGGACGACCGGCCGGTGATCATGGTGGGCCCGGGCACCGGCATCGCCCCGTTCCGCGGCTTCCTGCACGAGCGGGCCGCGCGCGGCGCGACGGGCCGCAACTGGTTGTTCTTCGGAGACCGGCATCGCGCCACCGACTACCTGTACGAGGAGGAGCTCGCCGGATTCCAGGCGTCGGGCGTGTTGGACCGGCTCGACCTCGCCTTCTCGCGGGACACCATCGAGAAGCTGTACGTGCAGGCACGGATGGCGGAGAACGCCGCCGAGCTGTGGGAGTGGCTGTCGGCCGGGGCGTGTCTCTACGTGTGCGGCGACGCGACGCGCATGGCGCACGACGTGGACGCGGCGCTGCACCGCATCGTCGTCCAGCAGGGCGCGATGGACACCGAGGCCGCGAGCGCTTATGTCAAGCAGCTCAAGCGGGACCACCGGTACATGCGCGACGTGTGGTGAGCCCGCGTCGAGGTGCGGACCCAGCGTGGCGGTGGTACACATCGTGAGTGACCGGCACCAGCCCGGCACCCGGCGACCCGCCGACCAGCTGATAGTGAGGTTAGCCTTACCATAATCGGATGGCGCGGATCCGCTTGCGCCTTGCCACGGCCCGGTCACCCGGGCCCGGAACCGGTTTGGAGCCTCGATGAACTCTCCCCACCTCGGCCTGTACGACCCGGCCCGAGAGTCGAGCGCCTGCGGCGTCGGTTTCGTCACGCGTCGCGACGGCCGGCAACGGCACGAGGTGATCGAGCTCGGCGAACTGGCGCTGTGCGCGATCCCGCACCGGGGCGGGATGTCGGCGGAGGGCGTCGGCGACGGTGCCGGCGTCTCCGTCGACCTGTCCGTCGAGTTCTTCCGACACCTGACGGGCCGTGAGCTGGTGCCCGGTGGGTTCGGGGTGGCCAACCTGTTCCTCCCGACCGACCCCGCGCAGCACCCGGTCGCGCGCCGCCTGGTGCGACGGTGCCTGGAGCGCAACGGCTTCGAGGTGGTGCTCGAGCGCGATGTCCCCGTCGACGAGGGCGCCGTGCGGCCTGCAGCCCTGCCGTACCAGCTGCCGATCGCGCAGTGGGTCTTCGACTTCGCCGAGGGCGACGGGGCCGGGTTCGACAGAGCGGAGGTCGACCGGGCCGCGAACGCCGCGCTGCTCGACATCGAGCGCGCAGCATACGGTTCTGTGGAGCTGAAGGGCCTGTACCCGCTCTCCGTCTCGGCGCGGACGCAGGTGCTCAAGGGACGGCTCAACGCCGACGAGGTGGTGCGGTACTTCACGGACCTGCGGGACCCCCGGCACTCGGTGCGCACCCTGTACTTCCACACCCGGTTCTCCACGAACACCGAACCGCATCCGTCGATGGCGCAGCCGTTCCGCATGATGGCCCACAACGGCGAGTTGAACACGGACCGCAAGAACCGGCTGTCCGACGATGCGCTCGCCCGCGCGCGCTCGCGCACCATCGTCCGCCCGCCTGGCCAGTCCGACTCGAGCCGCCTCGACCAGACGCTGCAGAGCCGCGTGTTCGACGACGGCCTGGACATCGTGGAGGCGGTGGTCTCGCTGATGCCGCCGGCGTGGGAGAACGACGCCACGCTGCCGCCGGCGGTGCGGGACATGTTCGAGTACTTCTCCCTGTACGAGGAGAAGAACGACGGTCCGGCTGCGGTGATCTTCTCGGACGGTGACGTGGTGGGAGCCCGCCTGGACCGACTGGGGCTGCGCCCGCTGCGCACGGTCGAGACCGACGAGTACCTCGTGGTGGCGTCCGAGGCGGGGCAGGTGCCGTTCCCGGACGAGACGGTGACCCGGCGCGGCCGGATCGAGGCCGGGGGCATGCTCTACCTCGACCACCGGACCGGCGACGGACGCGTGGTCCGCACCGGTGAGGCACTGGATACCCTTGCCGCGCAACGAGACTACGCAGAATTGCTGAAGTCTGCACGAGTGCGGCTCAGCGACATCCCGGCCCCCGACATCCAGCGCGGCACGGGCACGCTCGGCTATCCGGGCGACCTCAGCCTGCACGGCCGGTACGTGGCGTACTCGATGAACCAGGAGAGCTTCCGGTTCCTGCTCGATCCGATGCTCGCGGACGGCGCCGAGCGGATCTCCGCGATGGGCTACGGCAACGCCATCAACGCGTTGTCCGATACCGAAGGCGGTATGGCGAAGTACTTCTCGCAGCGCTTCGCCCAGGTCACCAACCCGCCGCTGGACTCCATCCGCGAGGCCGACGCCATGAGCATGCGTGTGGTGCTGGGCTCCAAGCAGGGTCGGCAGATCGTGCTGGACTCCCCGATCCTGGGCCACCTGGACATGATCAAGCTGCGCCGCCAGACGGTCGTGCCGCTGCGACACTTCGACACGCTGTACCGACCGGCGAGCGGCGCGGGCGCCGAATACGACGCGCCGGAAGGCTACGCGGTGGGCGACGCGGCCGACAACGCCGACGCCGTGCTGGATGCGGTGGACCGGTTGTGCGACGCGGTGGAGGAGTTCGCCCGCACCACGGGCGGGATCGCCGTCCTCACCGACCGCGGCGTCTCGCGCGAGAAGGCACCGCTGCCCCTATTGCTCGCGATCGCGGCGGTGGACACGCGGCTCACGGCGACCGGCCTGCGGCTGCGGGTCTCGCTCGTCGCCGAGTCCGGACAGCTGCCGTCGTCGCACCACATCGCGTCGGCCCTCGGCTTCGGTGCGTCCGCTGTCTACAGCCTCACCGCCCGGCTCCGCGCCGAGGAGCGTTTCCCCAGCCCAGCGGTACCGGCCGGCGAGATCACCGACACCGACCGCGCTTTCGACCGCTTCCGCAAGGCGGCCGAGAAGTCGCTCGCCAAGACCATGGGCCGGGTGGGCCTGTGCACAGTGGAGAGCTACATCGGCGGCCAGTTCTTCGAGCCCAACTACCTCGATACCCGGGATCCCGTGCTGGCCCGATGTTTCCCGCACCTCGACGCCCCCGTCGGCGGCGTCGGCTTCGCGCGGATCGCGCAGGCCGCCAGCGAGTGGCACGCACGCGCGCGCGACGTCGAGACCGAGCAGCAGCTGCCGCTGCTGGGCCTGTTCAAGGAGCGGTCCGACGGTGCCGGGCACTCCTACGGCATCAGCGCGGTGCGCGGCTTCGCGGGGATGACGGAGGAGCCGATCGAGGTGGGCGGGGGCACGCCCGCGGCCGAGCCGCTGCGCCTGCTCACGCTCGCCGGCCTCGACGACGCCTTCGGCCTGACCGACGACTCGTACCGGCACACGGGATTCGAGGCGCTCACGCCCGAGCAGATCGACGCATTCGAGATCACCCCCGGCTACCGCGAGTTCCTGGCCGCGACGCTGCTCGAGCGGTCCCGCCGCCCGTCGGCGCTGCGCGACGTGCTCGCACTGCCCGCCGACATCACGATGCTCACCTCCGCGGAGGAGTTCACCCGCGAGTTGGCACGGTTCTCGTTGACCGGCAACGGCAGCCTGCTGGCGCGCGGCATCGAGGTCGAGCGGCTCGCGGGCGACATGTTCCGCATCCGGCTGCTCAACGCCCCCGACGGCGGCGGCGAGGCCGCCGACGCCTACGCCGGTTTCGCCGCATACCTCGACGGCACGTTCCCGGGCGAGGTCGTGGCCGCTGCAGGCGCCGACGGCCTGATCGCCGGCGAACCGCTCACCGTCAAGGTCCGCGGTCGCGCCCTGGTCTACTTGAATCTGCTCGGCTCGGCGCCGCCCAGCATCCCGCTCGAGCAGGTCCAGCCGGCGCACGAGATCACTGCCGCGCTCGCATCGGGTGCCATGAGCCACGGCGCGCTGGTCGCGGCGGCGCACGAGGCGGTCGCGCACGGCACCAACATGGCCGGCGGCATGTCCAACTGCGGCGAGGGCGGCGAACACCGCTCCCGCTACGGGACCATCCGCGGCTCGCGGATCAAGCAGTTCGCGTCGGGCCGATTCGGCATCTGGGCCGGCTACCTCGCCGATCCCATGCTCGAGGAGCTCGAGATCAAGATCGGCCAGGGCGCCAAGCCGGGCGAGGGCGGGCAGCTGCCCGCACCCAAGGTCACCGTCGACATCGCGGCGGCGCGCGGCGGCACCCCGGGTATCGAGCTCATCTCTCCCCCACCGCATCACGACACCTACTCGATCGAGGACCTGGCGCAGCTGATCCACGACTGCAAGGCCGCGCGCGTCCGGGTGGTCGTGAAGCTCGTATCGTCGGAGGGCATCGGCACGATCGCCGTGGGCGTGGCCAAGGCCGGCGCCGACGTGATCAACGTGGCCGGTAATACCGGCGGCACCGGCGCCGCCGCAGTCACCAGCCTCAAGTACGCCGGCCGGTCGGCCGAGCTCGGGATCGCCGAGGTGCACCAGGCGCTGGTCGCGAACGGCCTGCGGAGCAAGGTGATCCTGCGCTGCTCCGGGGCACACCAGACCGGCGGCGATGTCGTGAAATCGGCCCTGCTGGGCGGCGACAGCTTCGAGTTCGGCACCACGGCGCTGATGATGCTCAAGTGCGTCATGGCCAAGAACTGCAATATCAAGTGCCCGGCCGGCCTGACCACGAATCCCGAGGTGTTCGACGGGGATCCGCGCGCGCTGGCGCAGTATCTGATGAACATCGCACACGACGTCCGCTCCATTCTCGCCGGGCTGGGTATGCGGTCGCTGCGCGAAGCGCGCGGGCGGACCGACCTGCTGCAGCTGCTCGAGCACCCGTCCGCGGTCGGCCGACTCGACCTGCGCGCGATGCTCACCCGCGTCCCGCGCAAGACGGTCACCGACCCGGTGTACCTGGAGAAGGACTACTCCGTCGACGACGCGCTGCTCACCACGGTCACCGAATGGCTTTCCGAAACCGCGGATCCCGCCGAATCGATCACGATCCCGGTAACCCCGCTGAGCAACCGCAACAAGTCGGTGGGCGGGCAGCTGTCGATCGACATCGAGCGGATGCTCAACCACACCGACGAGGTCGGGGAGCACCCGGCGGTGCTCACCAACGAGCGCGGGCGCCGCTACCTCGCCGACGGTGCCCTGCGGATCGAGACGTCCGGCACCGCCGGGCAGTCGTACGGCGCCTTCCTGGTCGACGGGATCACCCTGTTGCACACCGGGACCGCCAACGACGGTGTCGGCAAGAGCCAGTGCGGCGGCCGGGTCGTGGTGCGCTCGCCCGGCGGAGGAGCATCCGACGCCGGTGGGAACGTGCTGGTCGGCAACTTCGCATTGTTCGGCGCCACCGGCGGCCGCACATTCGTGGAGGGCGAGGCGGGCGACCGGTTCGCGGTACGGAACTCGGGCGCCACGGCGGTGGTCGAGGGGGTAGGCGAGTACTGCTGCGAGTACATGACCGGCGGCTCGGTGCTCAACCTGGGCGAGTACGGCAAGGGCCTCGGCAACGGAATGAGCGGCGGCTTCGTATACCAGTACGATCCCGCGGGAACCCTTGCGGCGGAGGCGAGTGACTCGCTGATCGTGCACCCGTTGGTCGGCGACGACGGCGGAACGGACCTTCCGATGTTCCACGAGGAGGCGGTCCGCACGATGCTGGGTTGGCACCTCGAGGCCACCGGCTCGCCGCTCGCGGCGCAGCTGCTGGACGAGTGGGAGACCGCCCGCACCCGATTCTCCGTCGGCATGCCGCGCGCGCTGCTGCTGTACCAGGACGCCGACGCGATCCTCGCGGCCAAGGGCCGCAAGGATCTGCTCGACGAGCTCGCGAGGGCCGTTGCCGCGCACCGGCTGCGCACCTTCAAGCTGGACCTGCGCGACGACCGGCCGGTGGCGGCCGGCGCGGTCCCGGCGCTCGGCGAGCCGGTCATGGGCGCGGGCGGCTCCACCACCGCGTTCGCCCTGCTGTCGTCGTTCACCGTGCTGGCGATCGCCCGCGAGATCGCGGCCGAACGCACCCCGGGCGCGATCGACGAGACGGCCCGGAAGCTGTTGCTCACCGAGGATTTCGCAGTCACGCAGCGGCTGATCAAATACATCCGCCCGCGGCTCGAGCACTACGACGACTCCGAGCTGGCGGCCCAGATCGCGGCCAAGCGGCTCGCCGACTACTGCACGTCGCTGACCGAGCGGAACGTACTGGGAATGGACGCGCTGGGCACGTACGGCTGGATCCTGTACCAGCGCACGCGGAACGACTCCGTGCTCGACCACGCCCGGTTCGACTCGATCCTGGTGCAGGCCGCACTCGGCGACCTCGCCAAGATCGCCCCCACCGCAGTCGAGGAGGCTCTCTCGTGACCACCGCACCCGCGTTGCCGCCCCTTCCCGGTGCGCCGACCCGTCGGGCCCCCGATCGCGGCGCACCGTTCAGCCGCGACCAGCAGGCGTGGCTCGCCGGCTTCCTGGCCGGGCTGCAGGCCGTGCGCGCCCAGGACGAGAACGCCGCCCCGGTGGCGACACTCACCGCCACCGTGTTGTTCGGCACGCAGACCGGCAACAGCGAGGAACTCGCCGAGCGCCTGGCCGGGGCTCTCCGGGACGCAGGTCTCGGTGCCGCACTCGCGCCACTCGACGATGTGACGCCCGAGTCGCTGGCCGCCGCCGGCCACGTCCTGGTGGTCACCTCGACGTACGGCGAGGGTGAGATGCCCGACAACGCCGAACTGTTCTGGGAGGCACTCTCTGCCGAGACGGCCGGACGACTCGAGGAGCTGCGGTACGCCGTACTCGCGCTGGGCGACAGCGGCTACGAGGGCTTCTGCCAGGCGGGCCGGCTGATCGACACCCGGCTTGAGCAACTGGGCGCGACCCGCATCATCCCGCGCGTCGACTGCGACGTCGAGTTCGATGAGCCGGCCTCCGCCTGGATCACCGACATCGCGGAGCATCTCGCCGCCGAGGCCCCGGCGGCGCTGCCGGGGGCGAGTCCCGCCACCGTCGTCGCCCCGGCCCCGCCCGCGAAGCCACGGGCGGCGCGGCCGAAGTGGAATCGCAAGTCGCCGTATCCGTCTCGGCTGGTCGCGAACCGCGTGCTGTCGGGTTCGGGCAGCGCCAAGGAGATCCGACACTTCGAGCTGGACCTCGGCGACAGCGGTATCCGGTACGCGGCGGGCGACGCCCTGAACGTGGTGCCGCGCAACGCTCCTGCGCTCGTCGACGACCTGCTGGAGGCGCTCGGGCTCGACGGTGACACCCCATCCGACGGTGCCCCGCTGCGCGAGCGGCTCGAGACGCACTGGGAGATCTCGACACCGTCGAAGGACCTGATGCAGGCGATCGCCGAGCGCGACCCGGGATCCGATCTGGCCGCCGTCCTGGCGCGCGGCGAGCGCGAGACCCTGGACGCGTACCTGTGGGGCCGCGACGCGCTGGACCTGCTGCGCGCGAGCCCGGGCTGCGGCTTCACCGCCGACGAACTCACCGGGCTGCTGCGGCCGCTGCAGCCGCGCGCGTACTCGATCTCGTCGTCGCCGCTGGCCAGCCCCGACCGCATCCACCTGACGGTGGCGGCGGTGCGGCACGACGAGGGCCACGGCGAGGCGCCACGGGAGCATGGCGGGGTGTGCTCGACGTTCCTCGCCGACCGGGCCGACGACGCTCCGCACGTCGGGATCTTCCTGCAGCCCAACGCCGCGTTCCGGGTGCCCGCCGACGGTGACCGGCCGGTGATCATGGTGGGCCCCGGCACCGGCATCGCGCCGTTCCGCGCGTTCCTGCACGAGCGTGCGGAGAGCGGCGCGACGGGCCGGAACTGGCTGTTCTTCGGCGACCAGCACCGCGCGAGCGACTTCATCTACGAGGACGAGCTCGACGCGTTCACGAAACGCGGTGTGCTGCACCGGCTCGACCTGGCGTTCTCGCGTGACCAGGCCGAGAAGGTGTACGTGCAGACACGGATGCTGGCACAGGGCGCGCAGCTGTACGCCTGGCTCCAGGACGGCGCACACTTCTACGTGTGTGGCGACGCGACGCGCATGGCGAAGGACGTCGACGCGGCCCTGCGCCGCGTCGTGGAGCAGGCGCGTGGGCAGGGTCCCGAGGACGCCGACGAGTACGTCGCGCAGCTGAAGCGGGACAAGCGATATGTGCGGGATGTGTACTGACGCACCACGATCCGCACCCTGCCCGCGCCATACGCCCCTACCCCGTCCGCCGCCGGAGGAGGCTTCGAGGTCCACCTCACGTGCGCCCCTTGTTCGCCACCGTTTCCAGGTCATAGCCGGCGACCACCTGGTACCCCTTGGTGAAGGCCTCGATCTCCGCCGTCGAGATGACGTCGTCGATTCGCTCGAAAGTGCCTCCGCCGGTACGGCGCTCGACCTCTTCGATGAGGGCGTCCGGCGGAGTCTCGCGATTCGTCAGGACGATCTTGTTGACGATCGGCAGACGCTCGCTCTCGTACTCGGCGAGGGCCGTGAATGGGTCGGACGTCGTGGCCAGGCAGGCGGCGAGCGCCTCGGCGTCGAGGATCGCCTGCGCCGCTCCGTTTCCGCCGCGCGGGTACATGGGGTGCGCGGCGTCGCCGAGCAGGGTCACCCGCCCGAAGGTCCACCGGTCGACCGGGTCGCGGTCGGCCATCGGATACGACAGGATGATGTCCGCATCCCGGACGAGTCGCTCGACGTCCAGCCAGTCGAACTTCCACCCCGCGAACAGGTCGATGAAGTCCTCGAGTCGGCCCGGAGCACTCCAATCCGTGGGTGACGCGGCGTCGGTCACGACCTCCACAACCCAGTTGATCAACTGGGTGCCGTTGCCATCGATGTCGTCGCGGATCGGATAGACCACCAGCTTGCCGGTCCGGTGCAGCGCGCCGACCCGGGTGGCACTGGCACCCGACAGGAACGGCGCGCCCCTGGTCACGCCGCGCCACATGTTGATCCCGTGGAACAGAGGCTCCCCCTCGTCCGGGTAGAACGCCTTCCGCACTGCGGAATGCAATCCGTCCGCACCGATCAGGACGTCGCCCGTCGCCATGGCAACGGTGTGCCCCTCGGCGTCGACGAACCGGGCGGCGACCCCCGCCTCGTCCTGCGCGAAGTCCGCGAGCCGATGCCCCGTGTGCACCCGCTCGGCGCCGATCCGCTCCACCACTGCGCGGTGCAGGACGCTATGCAGGTCTCCCCGGTGGATCGAGAAATGCGGGTAGGCGTAGCCGGCGTCGATCCCGGTGGCCTCTGTGTGAATCTGCTGTCCCCTCGATGTGTAGAAGGCGAACTCCTTCGCCTCCACTGCCACGTGTGCGAGCCGGCTTCGGAGCCCCAGCTCGGCGAGCACTCGGACCGCGTGCGGCATGAGATTGATGCCGAGCCCGAGCGGCCGGAACTCGGGGGCCGCGTCGTAGAGCTGTATGTCGATGTCGTCGAAGCGATGATGCAATGACAGCGCAAGCGCGAGCCCGCCGATGCCCGCGCCACCGATCAGTACCTTCATGCGAAGTCCCCTCGTGCTCACGCGGCGCGGCTCAGGCGACGCTCGCGCCGGGACGGATGATGATGCTCTTCGGCTCGAGGTAGTCCTTGATCGCATCGACCCCGTTCTCCCGGCCGATTCCGGAATTCTTGAAGCCGCCGAACGGCGCCATCACGCTGACGGTGCGATAGGTGTTGACCCAGACGGTGCCGGCGGCGAGGCGCGGGGGCAGGTTGAGCGCGCGGTCGAGGCTGGACGTCCACAACCCCGCAGTGAGCCCGAAATCTGTGTCGTTGGCGATCGCCACGGCCTCGTCGTCGGTGTCGAACGGGATGGCGACGAGGACCGGCCCGAACACCTCCTCGCGGGCGATCCGCATGTCGTTCGTGACGTTCGTGAAGATCGTCGGCTCGACGAAGAGGCCGTTCTCTCCGCCGGTCGGTGCCACGCGGTTGCCGCCGAGGACCGGGGTCGCGCCCTCCCGCTTCGCCGCGTCGATGCGCTCGAGAACGCTGGTGAACTGCGGCCGGGTGGCGATCGGTCCGATGTCGGTGTCCATGTCGGCGGGGTCGCCGAGCCTCGCATCGCGCATCTGGTCCGCGAGCTTCGCCACGAACTCGTCGGCGATCGAGCGCTCGACCAGTAGTCGTGAGCCGGCCAGACACGCCTGGCCGGACGTGTTGAAGATGCCCATGCTCACGCCGGCGAGCGCGGCGTCCAGATCGGCGTCCGCGAAGACGATGTTCGGTGCCTTGCCGCCGAGCTCGAGAGTGACGTGCTTGAAGCCTGTGGCGGCGGACCGTGCGACGGCGTGACCGCCCACGTGGCCGCCGGTGAACGCGACCTTGCGGACCAGGGGATGGGACGTCAGCGCGTCCCCGATCTCGGAGCCGTAGCCGGTCACGACGTTGATCACGCCCGGCGGGAATCCCGCCTCATCGGCCAATTCGACGAGGTGAAGCACGGACGTCGAGGCGAACTCGGACGGCTTGATCACCACCGCACAGCCCGCGGCGAGCGCGGGCGCGATCTTGGTGGTCGTCAGCAACAGCGGGCCGTTCCACGGCACGATGCAGGCGACCACCCCCATCGGCTCGTACCGGGTGTAATGGAAGAATCCCGGCTTGTCGAACGGTGAGACCGAGCCTTCGACCTTGTCCGCCAGGCCCGCGTAGTACTCGAAGTAACCGGCGAGATGGTCCACCACGCCGAGCGCCTCCCTGCGGCGCCGCCCGATGTCGGTGATCTCGAGCTCGGCCAGTCGGCCACCCTTCTCCCGGATGAGCTGCGCGAGGCGGTACAGCAGCCGGCCGCGCTGCGTCGCGGTGAGCGATCCCCACTCCCCCCGACCCGCCTCGTCGGCGGCCTCGACGGCGTCCGTGACGTCGGCGGTCGTTCCACGTGGAATACGCGCCCAGACTTCACCGGTGTAAGGGTTCTCCGAGTCGATCCACTCACCTGACGCGGAGTTCCGCCACTGCGCGCCGACCTTCATCCTGAAGATTTCCATCGTTGCTCCTCTGTTGAGCCTGCTGTCACGGCAGGTAGATGCCGCCGTTGACGTGAATGGTCTGACCTGTGATGAAACGGGCGCCTGGTCCGAGGAGGAACAACGTCGGGGCCGCGACATCGTCGGGATTGCCGAACCGGCCTTGCGGGATCATCGCCATCCGCTTCCGGTACGCCTCTGCACCACCGAACCAGCTCTCGCCGGAGATGCTCCGAACATCGTTGCCCTGCCCGGTCCCGCCGGCCATGAACGCCGTCTCGACGATGCCGGGCGCGATCACGTTCACGCGGATGTCGGGGGCGAGCTCCTTCGCCAGCGACTTCGCCATCGCGACGAGACCCGCCTTCGACGCGCTGTACGCCGCGAGCCTGGGCGGCGGCTGATTCCCGACTCCGGAGCCGATGAACACGAGTGTTCCGGAACCCTTCGCGATCAACGGAACGAAGGCCTGCGCGGCCAGAAACGCCCCGCGTAGGTTCACCGCGTGGACCCGATCCCAGCGCTCGACCGTGTACTCCAGGGTCGGCGTGTCCCGGTCACCGATGCCGCTCACATACACGACCGCGTCGACTTCGCCCCAGCGGTCCCGCGCGAACGCCGCCGCGGCGGTGATGGACGCGGCGTCGAGGACGTCGATCTCCCGTGTGACGATGTCGTCCATCTCGCCACGCTCGGCGATCGCCTGTGCGGTATCGAAGGCGATGACGTCGGCGCCCGCCCGCTGCGCCCCCTCCGTCAGAGCGGCGCCGATCCCGCCGTGGCTGCCGATGACGGCGATCCGGGCGCCTCGAACCGGGCCCAGATTGGTGTAATCGATTTCCTGCACCTTCGTCCTCTCCGTGGATGTCAGCTGGTCGTGTGGGACCTGCACCTGTGTCAGGCCCGGTGTCGTCACCCGGTCTGCGCGAAGGCCGCGAGGCCGAGCCTCTCGACGACCGCGTCGAGGGTGGGGTCTACGACCTGCAGCAGCTGCCTGGCCCGCAGGCACCGTCCTTGAGAATTGATCGTGGTCACGCCGGTGACCAGGCCGTCCTCCACGCTGAGCACGACGTGCTGGTCGGCCCCGGAGGTGAAGTGGACCTCGTCGGTCGCCGCCCTGCCTACGGTTTGAATCCTCCAGTCGAACTGGTCCGACCAGACGTAGGGCACCTCGCTCACCGGTGACGGAGCGCCGGAGGCGATGGACCGCGCCACGTGCTGGCCGTGCCGTACAGCCGTCGTCCAGTGCTCGTGCCGCTCCAGCCGCCCATACCGGGGGTTGTCCCAGCGTGCGACGTCGCCGACCGCCCAGACGCCGTGAGCGGCGACCAGGTTGTCATCGCAGACCACACCGTCGTCGATCGTCAGCCCGGAGTCCGCCAGCCACTCGACGTTGGGGACGGCGCCGATCGAGACGACGGCCCAGTCTCCTTCCAGGTCCCCCATGCGCACGCCACCCCCCGCTCGGGGCTCGAGGACCGGGTCCGTCGTGCCCAGCCGGAACCTCACTCCCCCACCGACGTGTTCGTCGGCGATGCGCGCTGCGGCGCTCGCGGGGATGCCGCGGGTGAGGATCCGCGGCGCTACATCGACGACGGTCACCGTCATTCCCCGCGCCGCCGCGGCGGCCGCCGTCTCCAGCCCGAGGAAGCCACCGCCCAGCACGAGCAGGCGGCCGCCGCGGCCCACCGCATCCCGCAGCCGCACCCAGTCGGACCGGGTGCGTACGTAACCGGCGCCGACGGGCAGCGGGTACGGCACTTCCCGGGGCCGGCAGCCCGTCGCGATGACCAGGTCGTCGAACGCGACACGGCCGTGGGAGGTCTCCACCCACCGACCGGCGAGGTCCAGGCCGGTTGCGACCACGCCGGGTCGGAAGTCGACAGCGCGCTCGCGCAGCGCGGATTCCGTGGCGAGCAGTTCCAGCCGATGGTCATCGCCCAAGCGCTTCGACAGCTGCGGCTTGTCGTACGGTTCTCCCTCGTCGGGCTCCAGGAGCACGACGCGGCCGGCGAAACCGGCGTCTCGCAATCCCATCGCGCACCGAGTGCCTGCGACCGATGCGCCGACGATGACGACGGTGCGGTCGGGAGCGGTGGCCGACAGCATTCAGGCCTCGCGCGGGACGAGTCGCAGAGCGGCGGCCGGGCAGTCCGCGACCGCTGCCGCCATCGTCGCCCGCTCGTCGTCGGACCAGTCCTCCCTGAGCAGGACGGCCAGGTTGGAGACCAGGTCCAGCTCGAACATGTCGGGCGCCGCGAAGACACAGTTGCCGTACCCGTTGCACCTCTCGAGGTCGAGCTCGAGCGTCTCGGTCGGTGAGGACACCGTCACCCGGTTCGCCATCGCGATCAGCCTTCTTCCGTCAGTGAGTGTTCGGTCGATGAGCGTTCTGTCAGCGAGTCGGCTCGGCCGCGAAACGCAGGGGCAGGGCGCGGAGCCCACTCATGGTGCCGCCGCTTAGCGGCGCGAATTCGGGCTCGCCGGCGTACTCGACCGGCGGCAGCGTGATGAGTTTCTCCAACAGCAGACGCAGTTCGGTGCGGGCGAGGAGCGCCCCCGGACACTGGTGCCGCCCGAAGCCGAAGGCGAGATGCCCAGCGGCCGAACGTTCCACATCGAACTCATCGGCCTCGGCGAAGCGCTCCGCGTCGTGGTTCGCTGCGGCGTAGACGAGCAGCACTCTCGAACCCGCGGGTATCACGACTCCGCCGACCTCGACGTCTCGCGACGTGGTGCGGCCGATGCTGTGGATCGGCGAACTGTGGCGGAGCGCCTCCTCGACGAACTTCGGGATCAGCTCAGGACGCTCGCGGAGCAGGGTCTGCCGCGCGGGATCGTCGGCCAGGTACCGCAGGATCCACCCCGAGGCGTTCATCGTGGTCTCATGCCCGGCGACCGCGAGACCGAGCAGCAGCCGTTCCCGTTCGTCGTCGGTCATGGGGCGCTCGTCGACCCGCTGGTCGAGCAACGAGGTGATGAAGTCGTCTGGCCGCGTCCGACGGTGCCGCGCGACCTCGGCACGGACCAGCTCCATCAGGCCGGCGCGGGCGGCGAGGATGTCCTGTTCGGTCGCTTTCGACCAGCCCTCCTCGGCCAGGTCACGGAACTGCGCCACCGTGTCCCAGTCGAAGCCGACGACCTGGGTCAGCACATGCAGGGGAAGCGGCAGGCCCACCCCGGAGACCCAGTCCCCTCCCCCTTCGGCATGGAAGTCGTCGACCAACCGATCGATGAGCGCACGCAGCCCGCCGGCCATTCCGCGCACCGAATCGGGCGTGAGCCGGGCGGTGACGACCGCACGGTAAGAGGTGTGTTCGGGCGGGTCGTTGTCGATCACGATGAGCCGGCCGTCGCCGACCGTGGGGACTCGGGTACCACCGCCGGAGATGAAGCTGTCCGGATCGCGCAGGGCGGCCAAGACGTGAGCGTACTCGGTGAGGACGTAGAAGCCCCCGTACTCGGGCGAGAAGACGACACCGTCGTCTCGCAGATCCGCGTAGATCCCCCACGCCTCCCGCGAGTCGGTGATCGCGTGGTGATCGAACGGGCATGTGCTCGCGGCAGGCATGTTCGCTCCCTTCTATGACGAAGTCGCCCTTGTGGATTCATCGTGGCGCAGCCGACTCTGACCTAGAATCATAAAACAGAACGATACGTTTCGTCTAGATCCAGATGCCCTATCCTGCAAGGCATGGACAACGGGAGCCCGAAGACGCAGGAGGCGCGGTCAGGGGACGAGGCGGCGGACTCCCGACGCGGCCCGCAGGAACGTACCCGTCGCGCCGTGATGGACGCGGCCAGAGAGTTGCTGCGAAGTGCCGGATTCGCCGACCTGACCGTCGACGGGATCGCAGCCCGGAGCGGCGTCGGCAAGGCCACCATCTACCGATGGTGGAGCAACCGGGCCGACGTGGCGATGGACGCACTGCTCGAGGAGCGGGGCCCGGTGGGCTGGTTCGTCGAGGACCGGCCGGCGATCGAGAATCTACGGGCGCAGCTGCTCGTCGCCACCGAATTCCTCGGCGGTCCGAACGGCACCGTCGTCGCAGGCCTGCTCGGTGACGTGCAACACGATCCGCAGATCGCACGGGCCTTCCGGGAGCGCTTCCTCAGTCCGCTCGTCGACCTCACCCGCACCCTGCTCGCGATGGCGGTCGACGAGGGCGACGTGCGCCCCGATCTCGACCACGACCTGCTCATCGACCTGCTGACCGGGCCGATCTACTTCCGCTTGCTGGTCACCGGAGAGCCGCTCACAGCGTCCGCGACCCACTCACTGGTCGACGCGGTGCTGCGTGGGGCGCGACCCGCGTAGCCGCGGCTGATCACACGTTCATCATCGTTGCGCTCTTCCGCGCGCCGCGACTCTCTCCGCGCCGGCGACGTGCGCCCGGAACAGGTTGCTGGACAGGTCGTGGCCGACCACATCCCGCAGGACAGCGACCGCGTCCAACACGGCGTCGATCCCGACGCCGGTGTCCACGCCCGACTCGTCGAACATGTACGCCAGCTCCTCCGTCGCGATGTTCCCGGTCGCTCCAGGCGCGAACGGGCAGCCACCGAGCCCGCCGAACGACGCGTCGAATCGGGTGACGCCGGCCTGGTACGCGGCCCACGCCGATGCCAGGCCGATCCCCCGCGTGTTGTGCAGGTGCACACCGAGTTCCACGCCGGGCGCGACGGCCCCTACGACGTCGAGCAGCTGGGTCATGCGGCCGGGAACAACGGTGCCGATGGTGTCGCCGAAGCTGATCCGATCGGCACCCGCTTCCACAGCCCGACGGGCGATCTCCGCCGTATGGTCCGCGTCGACACGCCCGCTGAACGGGCAGTCCCATGCGACGGCGATGATCACCTCGGCAGTGCCACCCGCTCCGTGAGCCAGATCGGCGATCACGCTGACCGCGGTCAATGCCTCTTCGGTCGTGCGGCGGACGTTGGCCGCGCTGTGCGCGTCGGTGGCGGACACCACGTACTCGAGGTTCACCACATTCGACGTCACGGCCCGACGCGCCCCGTTCGGACTCGCCACCAGTGCCGAGAACGTGATATCCGGCCACCGATGCAGGTGGGCGGCGAGTTCCTCCGCGTCGGCGAACGCCGGCACCGCGGTGGGCGAGACGAACGACGTGGCCTCGATCTCCCGTACCCCGGTCACGGCGATCGCGTCGAGAAGCGCCAGCTTCGCTGCCAGCGGGACCGGATCCTCGAGCTGGAGGCCGTCCCGGAGCCCCACCTCGCGGATCTCGAGGTGGGGCCGGGCGGTGTCGGTCACGCCATCGCCGCAGGCTGGTCGCTGGGCACGATCTCACTGCGGAGTTGCGTCCCGCACCCCGGGCACACGTAGTTGCGCAGGATCACGTCGTGGTCGACGTAGGTCGTCGACGCGACGCGGGTGCCCGGGACGGCCCCCAGGACCGACTGCTCCTGGATGCGTACGGCGTCGACGATGTCGGTCCCCGCAGGGCCGAACCGGTGGTCGCACCACCTGCACGCGACCGCACCGCCGGCACTGTCGGCGACCACCATCAGGTTCGCGTCGAGCGGCCGCGTCGCCTCGGCGGGCACATCGGCGACGCTGCCGGGCGCATCGTCGAGCCGGGCTCGGCGGAGCGCCGCCCTCCCCCGGGCGGTCGCCTCGGCATCCACCCGTCCCGCACGGACGGTGACGCCGTAGACGGTCTCCGCAGCACGCGCCGAGACCTTCCCGTCGGCGACGTCGCCGGCAACGGCCTCGGGGTCGCGCTGCAGCGGGTCACCGTAGCCGCCACCACCGGAGGGGTGGATGAACACGGCATCCGCGAGGCCGATGAACAGCTCGGCACGGTTTCCCACCACCTCGAGATCGCCGCCCAGCTCCTCCATCGAGCTGGGGATTCGTCCGGCGGCCAGCAGTCCGACGATGTCCGTTCCGCGGACCACCGCGTCGAACGCCGCACCACCCGGCATTCCACCGGCCAGACCGGCGCTCTCGGCGCGCGCCTTGCCGTTGCCTGAGAACGAACCCGCCACCGGGAAGGGGGTGCCGTGCGGCACGAGGCACGCCGACATCGACAGGCCGCCGCGGTGCGCGCCCGCGCCACCCGAGTCGACCTCCTCACGCCGCCACAGCACCAGATACGGCGACAGGTACTCCTGCATCTCCACGTCGGGGGCGCGGCCGAGGGGGATGGGCAGGATGCCGGCGGTGTCCGTGCCGTCTCTGTCCGGCTGCGCGCCGTAGCCGCCCGCCATCATGTCGAACAGGAGCGACACCCCGGGCACGCCGCGCTGATCGATGCCGGCGATGGTGACGATGCCGTACGCGCCCGTGCAGCCGGCCTGTACTCGCGGCTTGAGCTCCGCCGAGGCGTCCATCAAGCGCCCCAGACACTCCGCCACCAGGTTCGAGGTAGCCCACGCCGACGAGATCGGCGCCAAGCCGATCGCGGCGGGATAGGTCGCGTTGTTGATGGTGCCCTCTTCGCTGACCAGGTCGAAGCATCGCATCAGGCCGCCCGTGCACCAGGGGATGTCGCCCGCGAGTAGTGGCAGCAGGGCGAACATGACACCGGCACGCATACCGGAGTAGGGGCTGTTGATCATCCCCGTCTGTGGATCGGTCCCGGTGAAGTCGAAGGTGAGGTGATCACCCGTCTTCGTGAGCGTGAGCGCGATCTTGTGCAGACCGCGGTCGCCCACGGCGGACTGCTCCATGTACCCGATGCTGCTCCACGATCCGTCGGGGATGGACACGAGACGGGCACGCAGCCGCCCCTCGGCATCGTCCATCATCCGCTTCATCACGGCCTTGACGGTGTCGGCGCCGTAGCGCTCGACGAGGGCCGCCAGTCGGCGCTGTCCCACCTGGTTCGCGCCGATCTCCGCGCGCAGGTCCAGCTGTACGTGGTGCGGCATCCGCGAGCGGCGTACGAACGAATCGAGCACGTCGTCCTGGAGTTCCCCGCCACGGATGATCTTGATCGGCGGGGTGGGAACGGCCTCGGTGAACACGTCGACGGCCGCGAGATCCGCGGACCCGGGCTTGGCCCCGCCGACATCGATCAGGTGACAGATCGCGCTGGTCCAGGCGAACAGCTCACCGTCGATGAAGATCGGGGCGATGATCGCGGTGTCGTTCTGGTGCAGGCCGCCGCCCACCCACGGATCGTTGGTGAGGAACATATCGCCGGCCTCGATACCGGGGTTGCGGCTGCGGTTCTGCAGGATCCAGTAGATCGCCAGGTCCATCGACGCCACGAGGCCGGTGTTGTACAGGCCCACCTGAACCTCCTGCCCCAGTTCGTCGCAGATGGCGAAGTCGAAGTCGTTCGCCTCCGTGACGCCTTGCGAGCCGGACATGCGCTTGAGCGTCTCGCCCATCTCGTCGGTGATCGACCAGATGCGGTGGCGGATCACCTCGTAGGTGAGCGGATCGATCGCGTCGCCGGCGTCCGCGGCGACTTCGTGCAGCCGCAGCAACGGGTCGATCCGCGCACGGAGATCCGCCATCGGCAGCGGGCGACTCGCGAATCGCTCGGAGCCGGCTACCGGCATCAATGGTTGGTTCATCGGGTCACCTCTTCGAGGTCGATGCGGATATTGCCGAACTCGTCGATCCGGGCCTCGCGACCGGCCGGGACCGCGACCGTGGTGGTCGGGACCTCGATGATCGCGGGTCCGGGGACCACGTGGCCGCTGCGGAGCAGCGCGTAGTCGTACACGGAGGTGTCTTCGAAGCCCCGCGACACCTCCAAGAACACCGGCCGTCGGGCCTTGATCGCGGCAGACGCGTCGGAGCCGTCCGCCTCGGCGTGCAGTGTGAGGCCGGGACGGAACGCAAGACGCCCGACCCCCTGCACGCGATAGGTGATCATCTGGATGCCGGCCTCGCTGAAGCCGGATCCGGCTCCGAACAGCTGGGCGTAGCGTTGCTCGAACGCCTTCGCCATCAGCTCGACGCCTGCGGCGTGCAGCTCACCCTCCGGCGCATCGGCACTGACCTCGAACATCTGGGCCGTGTAGCGCGCATCGAAGCTGCGCCGCACCTCGAGATCGACGTAGTCGACCCCCTGCCGTTCGATCGCTTCGGTCACCTGCTGCTCCAGCTTGGCGAAGTTGGCGGCCGCTACGTCGGGGTCGAGCGGGAACGGGGCGGGGTCGGACAGCTCCGCCGTCACGATCACATCCGACGCGGCGAGGCCGAAAGCGGAGAACCCCGATGCCGCGGCACCCAGGGGTACGACGAGCTCGGGGGCGCCGAGCTCCCGCGTGTAGGCGGCCGCGTGGATCGGACCGGCACCGCCGAAGGCGTACACCGCGAACTCGCGCGGGTCGTGGCCGGATTCGATGACCACCTTGCGGGCGAGGTCCGCCGTCTGCGCGTTCTGCACCTCGTACACCGCCGCCGCGGCCTGCTCCACCGTCAGCCCGAGCGGCTTCCCGATGTGCTCCATCAGCGCCGCCTCCGCGAGGTCCTTACGGAGCTCCTGCTTGCCACCGAGGAAGTAGTCGGGGTTGATGATGCCCAGCACCAGGTCGGCATCGGTGACGGTGGGCCGGGTTCCGCCGGCACCGTACGCCGCAGGGCCGGGGACCGCGGTGGCGCTCTCCGGGCCCACCCGCAGGTTGCCACCCTCGTCGATCCGGGCGATGGCACCGCCGCCCGAGCCGATCGCGTCGACGCGGATCGTCGGCACGTTGATCGGCTGCTGGTTGATGATCGTGGTCGTCGACCGGACCGGCTCGCCGTCGACGATGAGGCCGACGAGGAAGGTGGTTCCACCGACATCGGCGGTCATCACGTTGCGGTGGCCCAGCTGCTCGGCCAGCCGCGCGGCACCGATCACGCCGCCGCTGAGCACCGAGCCCACGGTGGAGATCGCCGTCTGTGGCGCCTCCTCCGCTGAGACGGTGCCCCCCGAGCTCTGCATGATCAGTAGCGGCCCCGTGAGGCCGCGGTCGGCGAGTTCACGCGACAGGGGCTCGAGGTAGCGGCGCAGCGGCGGGCCCAGCTGGGTGCTCATGATGGTGGTGGCGTTGCGCGGGAACTCCCGGATGCGAGGCGAGACCTCGTTCGACACCGCCACGAACACGTCGGGGTCGATCTCCCGGATGATCTCCCGGATCCGCAGCTCGTGCCCGGGATTCTGGAACGACCACAGCAGCGATACCGCGATCGCGCGGACTCCGGTGGCGAGCAGGTCCTTCACCGCGGCGCGGACCTCGTCCTCGTCGAGCGGGACCACCACCGCGCCGGTGTAGTCGACGCGCTCGGTGACTTCCGCGACCCGGGACCGCGGCACCAGCGGCGCCGGTTTGCGGGTACGCACCACGTCCTGCTTCTCGTGTGGGGAGAGGCCGAGATAGCGACCCTCGATGTTCATGATCGCGATGGAGTCGGCGTGGCCCTTGGTGGTGATGAACCCCACCGGATCGACCTTGCCGGTGACCAAGGCATTGATGCTGGCCGTGGTGCCGTGCGAGACGTACGCCGTGTCGGCCAGCAGTTCGCGTTCGCTGATGCCCAGCTCTTCGGCCAGGGCGCCGACGGCGTTCAGGACGCCGCGGGAGTAGTCCTCGGGTGTCGACGGTGTCTTCGCCCCCACCACGGTGCCATTCGAATCCGCGGCGACCGCGTCGGTGAACGTGCCGCCCACGTCGATACCAATCACGTAGCTCACGGTGTCTCCTTTCTGCCGGTGAGCTGGACGATCTGCTCCTCGGATCTGCCGAGGAGCTCGCCCAGCACGTACCGGTTGTCGGCGCCCAGATCGGGGCCGAGATTGCGAATAGGGAGGGAGCGCTCGCCCAGGAGCGGAGCGATACCCGGGAATGCGACGGGTCGCCGCGAACCGTCGCCGGTCTCGACGTCGAGGTGCTGGACCATGCCGCGGACGGCGAACTGGCCGTCTGCGCAGATGTCGGCCGCGGTGTAGATCGGGCCGGCGGGAACCCCCGCGGCTTCCAATAGAGGAAGGACGTCGACGCGGTCGTGCCGCACAGTCCAGTCCCCGATGGCGTCATCGAGCAGGTCGCGCTCGCGCCACCGGTCGGCATTGGATTGCAGCGCCGGATCGTCGGCGAGGTCGTCCCGGCCGATCAGCGCCATCAATCGTTTGTAGATCCCGTCGCCGTTGCCGGCGATCACCACCATCGAGCCGTCCCGACACGGGTAGGCGCTGGACGGTGCGATGCCGTCGATGCGCGGCCCGGTACGCGTGCGCTCGACGTTGTGCGCACAGTGGTCGGGTAGCAACGACTCCGTGACCGCGAGTACGGCCTCGTTCAGCGCCACGTCCACTACCCGGTCGCGAGCGGCACCGTCGGTCCCGGTGGCGCGCTCTCGATCCAGCAGTTCGACCACGGTGCCGAAGGCTGCGAGCATTCCGGCGACGGAGTCTCCGATGGACACCCCGACCCGCGACGGTGGCCGGTCTGGCTCTCCGACCAGCTCGCGCAGCCCGCCCATCGCCTCGGCGACCGCGGCGAACCCCGGCCGCGCGCTCAGCGGGCCCGTCTGTCCGAACGCCGAGACCCGGGTGATCACGAGGTACGGGTTCACGGCCCACAGCCGGTCCGGGCCGATGCCCCAGCGTTCCAGTGTGCCGGGTCGGAAGTTCTCCAGCACCGCATCGCTGCAGGCCGCGAGGTCGAGCACCACCTGGCGCCCCTCCTTGGTCCGCAGGTCGACGGTGATGGACTTCTTATTGCGGTTGATGGTGCGGTACAGCATCGACGTATCACCGCCGTTCAGGCGCCACGAGCGGAGCTCGTCGCCCGTGCCCGGGCGCTCGATCTTGATCACCTCGGCGCCGAAGTCGGCCAACATTCGGCCGGCCGTGGGTGCCGCGATGAAGTTCCCGAGTTCCACCACACGGATCCCGGCGAGCGGTAGGCGCACGGTCATGGCACGTCCGCGAGGTCGAAGCGCTCGCCCAGCCACGCCACGACCTCGTCGCCCACCAGCTCGTTGCCGGTTCGCTCGCCGCGAGCGATTGCGCCGCCGAAGTGGGTCCCGCGGACGGCTCGGGCGGACTTGTCCGTCCCTCCCAGTGCCGCGCGCATGCGCGCCGAATCGGCGGGGAAACCCGCCTGGTCCCCGGTCAGCTCGATGAACAGCGACGGAACCGTGACTCCCGGGGCGCAGCGCGCGAAGTCGGCGTTCGAGGCGTTCCCCGACCATGTGGACAGCCAGGCCTCCGGCGTGGACAGCCGCCCGAAACCGACGAGTCCGTGATTGATCAGGTCGGGCCGCTTTCCGAACACCGACCCGTAGGGGCGCTCGTTCGAGTCCAGCCGCAGGTCGACGGTGCGCGGATCGGCATCGGTGCGGTACACGGTGATGATCCGCGGCATGATCGCGCGCCGACGGTCCACGGGGTCGTCGGACTCGGCGAACCGGGTGCGGGAGCTCTTCGCATCGTCCAGCAGCTCCCGCGCGTGGGCGTCGATCCGGGTGATCCGCTCCCGCTGCGCCACCCGGTACCGATCGACGAACTCGAGCGTGAACCTCGAACTCCCGGGCGGCTCGGCGAAGCCGTTAGCAGGATCGAACGCGTACAGCTCGGGGTCGATGGAATCGGGGTCCTCCTCGTCGATCACCGAGGGGTCGATACAGGCCATCAGCAGCCGCCCCTGCCCCGGGTGCGGGGCGTAGAACACGGCACCGTCCAGCTGCGGCATGTCGGCTTCGGCGAAGCCCGTCGGGCGCCCGCCCGGGGTGCGCGCGATCCGCTCGCCGGGCGGCAGGCCCGACTGTTCCGCGTAGAAGGCATACAGCGTTCCGCCACCCGAATGCCCAAGCGCCACAACCGAATCAAACTCTTGCTCGCGAAGGAATCCGATCCCGGCGGCCACGTCGAGCACCGCCTGCTCGTGCACCAGATTGAGGTCGTTGTTCACCGACCGCGTGTGTTGGGTCCACACCGCGGCGCCCGCCCGCAGCAGCGCCGGCACCAACGGGTGGTGGGTCAGATCCTGGCGCGGGTGCATCAGACAGACCACGGTGCGCGCGCCGGGCACCCGGCTCAGGACACCGCGCACCGTCGCGCCGTCCGAGGTCTTCAGCTCATGCACGGTCGTCACGGTGACGGCCGGCCGGCCGGCCGTGTCCAGCATCCGACCGGCGCCCAGGCCCGTAGCCGTACTCATGCGAATCTCCCGCCTCGGCGGTGCTCGACGAGGAGCGCCTCCTTGTCGTGTTGCACGATCTCGCCGTCGCGGACGCCCGCGACGATGCTGTACCAGACGGCGTGTCGACATCTGCTGGCGACGCGATCGATCCGGACGCGGTTCTCGCCGCTGATCTCGAAGTACGGGCCGACCATATCGACTGCGAGCGAATCGTCACCCCTGGCGAACTCGACCGCGCCGGAGTTCTCCGGCACGTCGAGCACGAACAGGCTGGTCACAGCTGGGCTCCCTGGGCGTCCGACCACGCCGGCGCGCGCTCGACGATGAGCTCCGCCTTGCGGGCGAGCAGCTTGCCCAGGGTCGGCTCGGGCTGCATGCTGATCTCGATGAGGGCATCGACGGTGAGCTCGGCATCCAGGTCCTCCTGCGGGGTCACCGGCCGTAGCGCGCGGGTGATCTCGAAGAAGTACCCGTTCGGGTCGTGCGTGTAGATCGACTCGATGGTCTCGTGGCGGATCTGCATCTCCACCGGCCAGTCGCTGGCATCCAGCCGATCGCGGTACTCGAGCAGCTCATCCTCCGACTCGACGTGGATCGCGAGGTGCCGCGAGCGCAGGAAGAACTCGGGCGCCTGGCCGTCGAACGCCGCGTAGACGTCGCCGCGGGCACCGGCGTGCAGGGGCTCCAGGCCGAAATAGTAGAAGAACGCCAGCCGATCGCCGTTGCCGATATCGAAGAAGAAGTGGACGAAATCGGGGTGGTCCTCGGGTCCCCAGCCGAGCGCGCAGATCGAATGCACGACGGGGAAGCCGAGAACGTCCCGGTAGAAGGCGACGGTGGCCGCCGGGTCGAAGGTGGGGAACGCGACGTGGTCGACGCCCCGGACATGGTGGCCGAGCGGTGCTTCGGGATAGTTCATGATCGAATCTCCTCTGTCTGTCGGGGTGTGGTCGCCATCCGCGCGCGCAGGGCACGCTTGTCCAGCTTCCCCACCGGGGTCAGCGGCAATGCGTCCATCGATTCGAGACGTTCCGGCCACTTGAACTTCGCCACCTCGAGCTGCGCGAGGAACTCAGTGACCTGTCCCAATGTGGGGGTAAGGGCGCCGGGCACGGGCTCGACCACGATGCATCCGCGCTCGCCGAGTCGGTGGTCCGGCACCGCCACCAGGGCGACACGAGCCACACCCGGCATCCGCGCAACCAACGCCTCGATCTCGGCGGTACTCACTTTCTCGCCACCGCGGTGGATCACGTCCTTGATCCGCCCCTCGAATACATACGTGACCGCGCCGTCGACGGTGCGGCGGGACACCAGGTCACCGCTACGGAGAAGCCCATCGGATGTGAAGCCCTCCGCGTTGGCGGTGGGGTTACGCAGATAGCCGCGAAGGGTACTGGGGCCGCGGTAGCAGAGCTCGCCGGGGGCGCCGTCCGGTACCTCCCGCTCCGCACCCGGGGCCAGTACCCGCACCGTCTCGTCCTCCGAGAGCGGAGTCCCCAGCGTGTGCTGGCGAGCCTGTGCCGGCCACTCCTCGGGCGTCACCATGACGAGCCCCTCGGATGACCCGTAGAGGTGGAGCACACTGATCCCGCGATCGGCGAAGATCGCAAACGCGTCATCGGTGACCCGGGTGCCCGAGTACACCACGTGCCGCAGGGCGGCCGTGGCGCGATCGAAGTCGGGTCGCATCGCCCACTCCACCGCGAGCGCGCCATAACCGAGGAAGTCGGTGACCCCGTTGTCGATCATGACCTGTAGCAGGGTGTCGACCGCAGGCGTCGCGACCACGACCGCCGCCCCCACCGTGTGCGCCGCGTGCAGCGCGAGCAGGATTCCGGCGTTGTGGATGAGCGGCAGGAAGTGCATCACCCGGGTGGTCTCGTCCCAGCCGAGGCGCTGCGTGAACTGGCGTGAGGTGAGCCAGTAGTCGTCGTGCCGGCGCGGGATCACCTTCGGGGTGCCGGTGGTGCCGCCCGAGAGCTGGAAGACGCCGATGTCATCGCCGTCGATCCCTTCGTCGATCCGTTCCACCGCGGAGCGCGCCACGGCGGGTTCGAGCTCGGCGCCGAGATCCTCGAGGCGGTGGGTTCCAGCGCCCGCGGTCACAGCGCCCACGGTGATCACTACGCGGCGCCCGGCAGCGCGCTCGGCCATCTCCACGGCGAAGCCGGTCAGGTCGAACTTCGAGTAATCGGCTGCCACGATGTGCGCGACCGCCTCTGTCTGAGAGCCGATCTCACCGATTTCGTGGCCGCGGTACGCAAGCAGTGTGGCGACCGGCACCAGGCCCGCCTTGATCACCCCGTACCACGCAAGCACCGCATCGAGGGTGTTGTCCAGCTGCAGCAGAACCGCCCCGCCCGGCCGCAGCCCCAGATCGGCGAGCCCCGCGGCCACGCGATCGGATCGCTCGTCCAATTCGCGGTAGGTGTACATACCACCCGCAGCGATCACCGCCGGCCGGTAGGAGTGTTCGAGCGCCGCCCTGTGCAGGTGCGCACCGATCGTCACGTTCTCCCAATCGCCGCAGTCCCGCAGCCGGGCCAGCTCCTCGGGCGACACTGAACCGACGTATTCGCGCCAACGATCAATGCGCATCAGCAGTCTCCTTTCCGTCGCGGCGCGGCGCGGTCACGGCCGCGCGCACTGCGAAATCGATCCGGCCCGCCACCAGGCCCGACGCCACGGCATCGGCGGCGTCGGGGCCGACCGAGACACCTGCGGCGCACCCCGTCTCCAGACGTATCCGCTCGGCGACGTCGATCCGGTCGTCGATCGCAGCCGAGGTGTGTGCTCCGTCCAGCACGACGACGCCGGCGCCGGCGGCCCGCGCCAGCCGGACCCGCTCGAGCACGGCATCTGCCTCCTCGCCCCACGGATCATCGAGATCGACTGTCAGCCGGAGGGCGCTGCCGTCCGCGACAGCGGATTCCGGGACCAGCCGACACGATGGTGCGCCGACGGGTCGGTCCAGCGTGCGAGCCAGTATCCAGTCGGTGAGGTCGCCGTCCGGAAGCTCCTCATCGGACACTCCCGCCCACGATGCGACGGCGGCGCGGACGAGGCCGCGGCTCGGCCCGGAGGCGTCCAGCGAGAACGGCTCGAGCCGGGACAGGAAGGCGAAGGCGATCCGCTCTCCGCTCAGGTCCAGCCGCCTGGGGAAGGAATCCCACCACCGTTGGCTGCGCAGCGCCCAGCGTTGGAACCGGTCGACCGCCGGCCGCCTCGCATCCTCGAATGCGCGCAGTGCCTCGGCGATCGACCGGGGCTCATCGTCGAGGGCATCGGCGAGCGCGATCGCCGACTCCATCGCGAGTTTCGTGCCCGACCCGAGCGAGGGGTCGGCGTTGGCAGCTGCGTCGCCGAGAAGAACGACCTTGCCGTCCACCCAGCGCCGGCAGCGCACCGTGCTGAACCGGAACCACTGCGACCGGTTGCCGACCAACGGCTTGCCGCCGAGCAGTTCGCGGAACGCCACGGACAGGAAGGCGAGCGACTGCTCGTCGGAGTCACGAGCAGTGACCGGCGCCGCGCCCACCGCGGCCTCCAAGCTGGTCAAGGCGGCGGAGTCGGTCTCGATTACGAGCGCCGTGCGCCCCTCACCGTACGGGTACGCGTGCGCCGTGAACACACCGTGTTCGGTATCGACGGGGTGGAACACCGTGCCCTCGAGCTGCGCCTCGCTGCCGCACCACATGTAGATCCCGCGGCCGAGCGTCACCGTCGGCTCGAAGACCTCCCGTCGGGCCTCACGGGCCGCGCTGGACACGCCGTCGGCGGCGATCACGAGGTCGGCATTCGCGCCCACCTGCTCCAGCGTCACACTGCTGTCGAGTTCCACCCGCACGCCGGCGGCCCTGGCCTGGTCGACCAGCGTGTCCAGCAGACCCGCCCGCGAGACCGCCACGCCGCGGTGGAACCCAGGGATCCTGACGGTGCTGTGCCCTAGACGGAACTCCGCCACCGGAACCCGCGCCGACCCGCGCTGGATGCGTTCAGCGGTCTCCGGATCCACGGCCATGACCGCGGTGAGCAGACCACCGGTGAGCCCGACACCGAAACCGAACGTATGGGAGGGATCGGTGCGCTCGTGGACCGTGACCCGCCAATCCGGGTGACGCAGCGCGAGCAGCCGCGCGGCGAACAGCCCTGCGGGCCCTCCGCCGATCACAACGATGTCATAGGCCATGGGTGTGATCGTAGACACACTTCGACATGTGCGTCAACCATTTGGCTTGCTTGACAAAACTCCTGCGTATCGCACGCTCGCGGCCGCAATCAACTCCCGCGCAGCATCTCCGCCAGGGTCGAGAGTTCCTCCTGCGCCGCAGTGAGGACGTCGAGACGGCTGCGCTCGGCCGCACCGTCGGGACGGGTCACGAGTCCACCGATCACGAGATCGGCGAACTGTTCCGCGATGTCGTCGAGGTTGTCCCCGTCCCTGACCCAGAAGGCAGTCCAGTTCCACATCCCGAAGAGCGCGAACGCCGCGGCGCGCGGGTCGGTCGGGCGGATCACCCCTGACTTCTGACCTGCGATGATGATCTCGACCACGTCCCGGAACATCGCACGACGTTGGGCGCGGTGCTCCCGGGCGATCTCGTCGGGCATGAGCGCTTCGCTCTGCAGCAGTAGCCGGAAGCGAGAGGAGTTCGTCGCGACCAGTCGGACCATTCCGGTCATCACGTTGCGAAGCCGCTGATCGGCGGGGAGGTCCGCGTGCAGTTGGGCCGCGATCACCTCGTGGCCGACGGCCGTGATGTCCTGCACGATGCGAACCAGCAGCTGGTCCTTGCTCGGCACGTAGTAATACAGCGCGGTCCGGGTGACACCGATCTCCTTCGCGATGTCCTGCAGGCTGGTTCCGGCGAATCCCCGTTCGGCGAACAAGCGTGCGGCCGCGTCGAAGGCCTGCGACTCGATCCGCTCCCGTCGCAGCCGGGAGCGCCCCTCGCGGGATTCGACATCGAGCTCGTCGGAATCAGACCGGTTGTTCGTGTCCGTCATACCCGTGACCCTACGTCCGCGCGGCCGCGCCTCCCGCTGGCGCGGCTGTGGACGCTCCTACCCCGTAACCAGCGGATCGACCCCGTTGAGCACCACCCGAACGGCGGAGGACTACGCGCACTTCTGCGCGTGCATCGACACGGAACGCGTGGAATAACCACTGATACACCATGATTCACACGAAACAGTAACCAAGTGCAGCACACGTCGGCGCCGACGTGGCGGGCTTTCTGCCAGTGCTCGACGGCTAGTCCGCCGCGGTCGCTCGACACCCCGGGCACAGGCCGTGCAGTGTGAGGCCGGCCCGGTCGGAGAGCAGGAACCCCGTTCCCTGGCTGGCCTGGCTCAGCGCGGCGCTCAACTGCTCGGCCGGGACCTCGATGATCGCACCGCAGCGGGTGCACACGGCGTGGTGGTGCGGCTGCGCAGCAAGGCCGTAGGTCGATACGTTCTCGTCGACTGCCAACGCGTGCACCACTCCGACCCCGACGAGCGTGGACACGGTGCGATACACGGTCGTGAGGTCGACATCCCGGCGTCGCTCGACCAGCCGCTCGTGGATCCGGGCGGCGGTCAGGTGGTGCTCGCCCCGCGCATCCGCCTCGACGAGTACGGAGAGCACCGCCAGGCGCGGCGCCGTGCAACGCAGATCGTGCTCGCGCAAGAGCTTTCGGAGTCCATCGCCGCTGTCACCCGCCGCGACCGACCGGTCGGGCGTGCTGTGGCGCGCCGCTGTCATGGAACCAGTGTGACCCGATCGACGCCGTCCGGCAACGACCGTTCCGAACACCCGGTCGGTACCTCCCGCCCCGTGCGACCGCCACTTGCCAATGTATTGCAGGACGGACGCGTCAGGCTTAACCTCGATACATTCCGAAAACCATCCGGGGCCACGAGAAGGGCGCACCGATGATCTCGACTCCCACCCTCTCGAACCGGTCGAGGCTGACGACGATCCGCACCGCGCTCACCCGCGCGGAATGGACCCGGGCGGGCGGGATGGTGACCGCCATCGTCGCCCTGCACCTGATCGGCTGGATCAGCCTGATGGCATTCGTGGCCCCGAATCACTACAGTCTCGGCAGCCAATCCCTCGGTCTGGGAGTCGGACTCACGGCCTACACCCTCGGGTGTCGGCACGCGTTCGACGCCGACCACATCTCGGCGATCGACAACACGACCCGCAAATTGATGGCCGACGGCCGACGGCCGCTCTCGGTGGGGTTCTGGTTCTCGTTGGGCCACTCCAGCATCGTGTTCGGACTGACCCTGCTGCTCGCGCTCGGCGTCAAGACGATCGCCGGACCCGTGCAGGACGACAGTTCGGCACTGCACCACTACACCGGCCTGATCGGCACCACCGTCTCGGGAGCGTTCCTCTACCTGATCGCGATCATCAACGTCGTCATCCTGACCGGCATCGTCAAGGTGTTCCTCGAGATGCGACGAGGCACTTTCGACGAGGCAGCCCTCGAGGAGCACCTGAACAACCGCGGATTCATGAACCGGATCTTCGGCCGGCTGATGAGGTCGATCACTGCGGAATGGCAGATGTATCCGGTCGGGGTGCTGTTCGGGCTCGGATTCGACACCGCGACCGAGGTCGCACTGCTGGTGCTCGCCGGCACCAGCGCCGCTTCCGGGCTGCCCTGGTACGCAGTCCTGTGCCTACCGGTCCTGTTCGCCGCCGGTATGAGCCTGTTCGACACCATCGACGGCTCGTTCATGAACTTCGCGTACGGATGGGCGTTCTCCCGACCGGTGCGCAAGGTCTACTACAACCTCACCATCACGGGCCTCTCGGTGGCCGTCGCCCTGATCATCGGCACGGTCGAGCTGCTCGGCCTACTCTCCGGCCAGCTCGACTGGAGCGGACCGTTCTGGAACTGGATCGGCGGCCTGAACATCAACACGCTCGGGTTCGTGATCGTCGGCCTCTTCGTCGTCACGTGGGCGGCGTCCCTGCTGATCTGGCGCTTCGGTCGCATCGAGGAGAGGTGGAGCGCCGCCAGGGAGGCCACCCCGGCCGTGGACGCGGACTGACGAGTTCCCAGGACCCACGCCGGGCGTCGCGAGGGGCGGGAGACCACGCTCCAGTGCACTAGGCCGGTCCGATCCCGCCGGCGTCGTGCCGGACACGTCTGCCGACCGCGCTGCTGAGCGCGTCGAACTCGGCCAGGACGTCGACCGCGGCCCAGATCCGGTTCCGCTTCGACTCGGTGATCACCTCCAGCACACCGGCATCGACGAGCCGGTTGAGCGCCCGATAGGTGCTGGGTTCCGCCGTGCCGGTGATGCCCTGCGCGGTGTCGGCATCGAACACCGGCGCCGTCGAAGGCGCAGCGAGGAGAGACTCCGCCGCGACGGCGCACGAATGCAGAGCCGCGGTCGCGACATACCCGACGAACCCATCCACATCACCCGCGCGGTACCCGTCGAGCAACCCGAAGTAGCGGTGAGTTGTCCGCCAGCATCACCGACGCCAGCGGGACGGTGATCCTGCGCGTGAGCCCCCGGCCACGCAGCACCGCACTGAGCAACGCCCGCCCGATCCGGCCGTTACCGTCGACGAACGGATGGATGGACTCGAACTGCGCATGAGCGATCGCCGCCTGCGCGACGATCGGCAGATCGTCACGGGCGACGAAGGCGAGCAGGTCGTCGATCAGCTCAGCCACCAGATCCGGCGGTGGCGGGACGTACAGCGCGTCGCGCGGCGAGTAGTCCGAGCCGCCGATCCAGCTCTGCACGTCCCGGAACCGTCCGGAGTCCCGAGCCGCGTAGGGATCCGGGGCCATCAGCAGGGTGTGTGCAGTGAGCAGCGTGTCGCCGGTGATCGGCCCGGTGCCGGCGGAGTCGACCATCGCGATGAGCGCCTGCACCGCGGCCAGCTGGGACCTCGCCTCCGCCGACGCCTTACCGCCGGCGAGGGCGCGACCGAAGGCCTTCCACCCGGCATCGACATACTCGATCCTCGGCGAGGCGACGGACTCACTACGCAGTAGGAAGTCCGCGAACGGCGCCAGATGCTCGCCACGGCCGGCCTCGAGCGCCGCAGTCCTCACGCCGGGCGATATCGGCGCCGGATACATCGTGGCCATGCTCGACGACACGATGAGCCCGGCGACGGTGTCGGCGCTCGGCGTGACTGCGCCGACGGTCGATCTGCACGTCCAGTTCCTGCGGCCGGCCCAGCCGGGAAGACTGATCGGCCGCGGGCGCGTCGTGCACGAGGGCCACCGGATCTGGTTTCTCGCGGCAGAGCTCGTCGATGCCGCCGGGCGGGTGGTGGCGTCGGGCACCGCGACCGCCATGGTGCGTCGGGCGGCGCAGGCGGCGTGAGCACCGGCGACTCGGCAGCAGGCGACACACGCACCGTCGCCCGGTCAGTAGTCGCCCGGTCAGTATCCGTACGTCTCGACGCGGCGGGCGCGCCATCGCTCCATCAGGTCGGGCAGCTCACCGAGCACGAAGGCGAAGAAGTCCCGCATCACCTCGACCCGCTGCGCGGCGGGGCCGCCCGGGGGGAGCTCCTCGAGCCCCGCCTGTGCCACCGCGAACCACCGCTCGATCACGGCGTTCCGCGAGGTCAGGGCCTCGTACCAGATGTCATCGCCGAGACCGAGCGCCGTGCTCCGGCTACCCGGCACATGGCGCCGGCGGATCATCCCGGCCTGGGTGAGGTAACCGACCGCCCCCGACACCGCACCGGCCGAGACCTGCAGCTGCTCTGCCACCTGCGCCGGCGTCAGCTCCCCCTCCGGCGAGGCCAACACCGCGGAGAACACCCGCGCGGCCATCCTCTGCATGCCCGCATCCACCATCGCCCCGGCCAAGTTCTCGACGAAGTTCGGTGCATCCATACCCGTGAACCCTACCAACATTCGGACACTTCACAAAGTTCTGAAGTTCGACTACGGTCGAGCGCATGACCACAGATGTCGTCGTCGCCGAGGGCCTGACCAAGGATTTCGGGAAGGTGCACGCGCTCACCGGACTGGACCTGCGTGTGGCGGCCGGCGAGGTGCACGCCTTCCTCGGACCCAACGGTGCCGGTAAGTCCACCACGATCCGCATCCTGCTCGGACTGCTGCGCAAGACGTCCGGCACCGTCAGCCTGCTCGGCGGCGACCCATGGTCCGACGCGCCCGATCTGCATCGCCGCGTCGCGTACGTGCCCGGCGACGTGACGCTGTGGCCCAATCTGTCCGGCGGCGAGACGATCGACCTGATGTGTCGGCTGCGCGGGGTCGATGCGGGTGGGACGGGACGGAGGGGCGGCGCCCCGAGCGCGTACGCGGCCCGCCGAGCCGAGCTGATCGAGCGGTTCGCCCTCGACCCCGCCAAGAAGGCCCGCACGTACAGCAAGGGCAACCGACAGAAGGTCGCACTGGTCGCCGCCTTCGCCGCACCCGCCGAGCTGCTGATCCTCGACGAACCGACCTCCGGCCTGGACCCGCTGATGGAGGAGGTGTTCACACAGTGCCTGAAAGAGGTTGCAGCGCAGGGATGTTCGGTACTTCTATCCAGTCACATCCTCTCGGAGGTCGAGGAGGTGGCCGACACCGTCACCATCATCAAGGACGGCGCCGACGTCGAGACCGGGAGCCTTGCGTCGATGCGGCACCTGTCGGGCACCCGGGTGGAGGCGACCCTCGCACGCCCCGTCGACCTCGCCGGGCATCCGGGGATCACGGACCTGGCCGTCGACTCGCGGCCGGTCGGGCAGCACGTATCGGTCACCGTCGACGACGCGCACCTCGCCGCCGTGCTCACTATCCTGGCGGCCGCCGGGCCCACGCAGCTGACCAGCCGGCCACCCACCCTGGAGGAGTTGTTCCTGCGACACTACGCACCGACCGCTCCCGCGCACCCGGCGGCGACGCGATGAAGGGACTCGCCCCCACGCTCAGACTGGTCCTGCGCCGCGACCGGATCCAGGCGCCGGTGTGGTTCTACATCTTCGTGGCGATGGCGGTCTCGGCCGTGGTCTCCGCGAAGGGCCTCTATCCGCACGCCGACCAGCTCGTGTCGGCGGCCGCGGCGGCCGACCGGAACGCCTCACTGGTCGCGCTGTTCGGGCCGGTGTACCAGCCCACACTGGGCGCGCTCGCCATGGTCAAGATGATCGTGCTGATCCCGGCCTGCCTCGGACTGCTCACCGGCCTACTGGTGGTCCGGCACACCCGCGCCGACGAGGACTCCGGGCGGCGAGAGATGCTGGGCGCGGCGGCGATCGACCGCATCGCGGCGCCGGTCGCGGCACTGATCGAGTCCGTCGGGCTCTCGCTGCTGATCGGTGCGGTGGTCGGAGTCGGCCTGACGGTGACGGGGCTCCCCGCCGTCGGCGCGGCGACGTTCGCCGCCGAGTGGGCGCTGGTGGGGTCGTTCTTCGCCACCGTCGGGCTGCTGTGCGCACAGCTCGCCGAGGGCGCGCAGGGAGCACGCGGGCTGTTCGCCCTCGTCCTGGGTGTGAGCTACGTGCTGCGGGCGCTCGGCGACATCCAGGGCCTACACCGGGTCACCCGCGAGCCGACCGCCTGGACCTGGCTGTCCCCCCTCGGCTGGGCACAGCAGATGCGGCCGTTCGCGGGCGACCGGTGGTGGCCCGCACTGCTTCTCGTGGCCGGGGCGGCGATACTCGCCGCCGGGAGCCTGCGGATCGCCGCGCGCCGCGACCTGGGCGCTGGACTGATCCCCGTCGGCCGGGGACGGCCCGCGGCGGCGGCGGGCCTCCGGTCCGCGCCCGCACTCGCCTGGCGGCTGCATCGCACGCAGGTCGGCGCGTGGGTCGTGGGCTTCCTGGCGTGCGGCGTGGCGTTCGGCGGGATGGCGTCCGCGATCACCGGCCTGGCGTCGCCCGGCACGGCGGACCTCGTGAGCCGCCTCGGTGGGGGCGGGACCGATCTGGTCGACGCCTTCTACGGCGCGATCTTCTCGATCATGGGGATGATCGCGGCCGTCCTCGCCATCTCCCTGACCATCGCTCCCGCGGGTGAGGAGACGTCCGGCCGCGCCGAGTACCTGCTCGCCGGTCCGGTGCGCCGCACCTCGTGGTTCGGGTCGCAGTCGGTCCTCGCGCTGCTTGCGAGCGCGGTGGTGGTGGCCGCCGGCGGGGTGGGCGCGTCACTTGTGGCCGACCGTGACCTCGTGCTGCCGGCGCTCGGCGTCCTGCCGGCGGTATGGCTGCTCGCCGCGGTCGGCGCGCTCGCCGCGGGCCTGTCGGCCCGGGTGACGACGGTGGCCTGGGTCGCGTTGGCCCTGTGCGTCCTGATGCTGGTGGCCGACGTGCTGCGGCTCCCGTCCTGGGTGAGCCGGCTCTCACCGTTCAGCCACATCACCGCGCAGCCCGGGCAGACGCTGCTGACCGGGGCCGCGACGGCGATGGTGATCGCCACCGTCGTCGCGATGGGCCTCGCCGTCGTCGCCGTGACGCGCCGGGACGTGGGGTAGGCGGCGCGGGGGTACCGACTGCCCTTGACTCCGCGACGCTGCACTGCCGATGTGAGTACATGACCGCGCTGCGCGACGACCGCCTGCAGATCCGCATCGACGCGGCCTCGAAACACCGCCTCGAGTCCGCGGCGGCCCATCAGCACCTGTCCCTGTCCGCATTCCTGCTCCAGGCCGCGGGGCGGGCCGCCGACGAGATCCTCGCCGATCGCGACTTCGTGCCGCTCGACACCGCCCTGCATGACAGATTCGGATTCCGCAGCGGCTCAGCGGTACTCGACGAGTGGCTGCGGCGCTACGCCGGTCAGAACCGCCGACGCGACACCTCCGCCACATGGGTGATCGCCGACGCCGACCACAGGGTGGTCTGCTACGCGACGCTGTCGATGACCGCGATCGACCGGTCGGCGGGCCCGCCGGGACTCGTGGCGCGCGCCCCCGACCCCGTGCCCGCACTGCTCATCGGTCGGCTCGCGACAGATGCGCGCGCCGCAGGCCGCGGCGTGGGAACCACGATGCTCCGGCACATCCTCGCGACGGCGGTGGAGCTGAACCTGACGGTCGCCTGCCGCACGGTGGTCGTGACGGCCATCGACGCCCAGGCGCGGTCATGGTGGCAGCGATTCGGATCGCCCCCCTGGCTCCAGACGAGCCCGAGGGGCTGGACCTGTACCTGCTCACCAAGGACATCGCCGCGACGCTCGATGCCCGCGGGCTGGGCGGCCGACCGCGGCCGCGTCGGATCAGCCGCGCGCGAGGCGCCGCATCCGCACCGCCAGCGCCGCGAC
>NZ_BAABFR010000027.1:0-57159 GCF_039541155.1 Tsukamurella soli | reverse complement strand
CGCGGCACGCTCGCCGGGGCCCGACGGTGCCGCGCCCTCCGCGCCGGGCGCGCCGGGCGCCGGATCGGGATCGAGAACCACGTCGCCTCCCTCAGGTCCGCACGCGCGGGTCGAGAGCCGCGGTGATCAGGTCGGTCAGGAAACCCGCGAGCAACACGGACACCGCCGCGAAGAACGTCACGGCCAGGGTGATGTTGATGTCCTGGTTGCTGATCCCGCTGATGAGCCAGTCGCCCATGCCGTACCAGCCGAAGACGCGCTCGGTGAGCGTGGCGCCGGTGATCACGCCGGTCATGCCGAACGCGAACAATGCCGCCATCGGGATCAGGGCGGTGCGGAAGCCGTGTCGGAAGATCGCCCGGGCGCGGGTCAGGCCCTTGGCGCGGGCGGTGCGGATGTAGTCGGCGCCGAGCTCGTCGAGCATCGAGCCGCGCATGTAGCGGCTGTACGAGCCGAGCGTGAACAGCGTCAGCACCAGGGTGGGCAGCAGCAGGTGGTTGAGGCGGTCGAGGAGGTCGGCGAACACCGAACCCCCCGCACCCGGGGTGGTCTCCCCCGTGAACTGGATGACGGTGTGCCCGACGCCCTGGTTGAACTGGACGGCCAGCCACTTCACGATGGGCGCGAGCACCAGGACCGGTAGGGACAGCAGCACGAAGGTGGCGGCGGTCGCGAGGTGGTCGAACAGCTTGTACTGGCGTACCGCCGAGTACGCGCCGAGCAGCGTTCCCAGGACCGCGCCCAGAACCGTGCCGACGGTGACCAAGCGCAGGCTCACCAGCAGGCGCTGCCACAGTTCGTCGGTCACGCTGCCCGCGGCCACCGTCTGTCCGAAGTCGCCATGGCACACCCCCCACAGCCACACGAAGTAGCGGTGCACCGGGTTGTCGTCGAGGTGGAGCGCCGCGCGCTTGGCCGCGATCGCCGCCGCGGGGACCGGCGGATTGCGGCCGAGCAGCGACGCGAGCGGCTGGAACGTCGCGGACGCGAGCATGTACGTCACGAACGTGGCGAGCAGCAGCAGGACGATGTAGTTCAGCAGCCTGCGTAGGAGATAGCCCGTCATCGTCGGCGGCAGTCCTCTCCCTCGGCCACGTGCGGCCCTCGTCTGTCCTCGAAGTCCGGCTCCGACCCACGGGCCGGGCACGGGTCACAGTGTGCCGGACCCGGCTGCATTACGGTGCAACCTATGCCGAGCACCGCACCGTCGTCCACCCGAGACGCGGGAGAGCACAACCCCGATCTCGAACTCGCCCTGGCGCTCGCGGATGCCGCCGACACCATCACCACGGCGCGCTTCGGGGCGCGCGACCTGCGGGTCGATTCGAAGCCCGACCTCACCCCGGTGTCGGACGCCGACCTGGCCGTCGAGACCACGCTGCGCGAGCGGCTGGCGGCCGCGCGGCCGAACGACGCACTGCTCGGTGAAGAGTTCGGTGGGGAGGCCGTGTTCCGCGGGCGGCAGTGGGTACTCGACCCGATCGACGGGACCAAGAACTACGTCCGCGCCGTGCCGGTGTGGGCCACGCTGATCGCCCTCCTCGAGGACGGCGTCCCGGTGGTGGGCGTCGTGTCCGCGCCGGCCCTGCGCCGACGGTGGTACGCGGCCGCCGGGCTCGGCGCGTTCGCGGTGTTCGACGGTGGCGAGCCGCGCCGCCTCGCGGTGTCGGCGGTGGGCGACGTCGCGTCGTCGAGCATCTCGGTCTCGGACCTCGCCTACTGGGACCCCGCCGGCCGGACGCGGTTCCTGGCGCTGGCCGACGAGGCGTGGCGGCTGCGCGGTTACGGCGACTTCTGGAGTTACTGCCTGGTCGCGGAGGGTGCGGTGGACCTGGCCGTCGAGCCCGAGGTGTCGCTGTGGGATCTTGCCGCACTCGACGTCCTGGTGCGGGAGGCCGGCGGGGTCTTCTCGTCGGTCGACGGCCGGCCCGGCCCGCACAACGGATCGGCGCTGGCTGCGAACCCAGCACTCCACGCGGTCGCGGTGGAGCGTCTCGCCGGGGACTGACCAGCGATCCGATCCGGTGCGTGACAGCGATCTTACTCGGGAGTAAGGTTGGTCCTGACTCAAGAGTAAGTTGGCGGACGCCGGCGGAGCCCACGTTGCTCCCCGGCGGCGTGCCACACGAGAACAGATGGTGGAGATGAGCACGTCAACCGATCCCCGCGACACCAGCGCCGTCGGGAAGAACCCGATCCCCCGCAACCCGACGGGCCAGCTGATCCGCGGCCTGATGGCCATCGTCCAGTCGCCGTTCGTGCAGAAGCGCGGGCTGACGGACCTGGTCAACAAGGCAGCATTCGAAGGCACCAAGCACGGATTCAAGGCGCTCGGTGCCGCCAACCGCACCTTCAAGAAGGTGCAGACGGCCGGTAAGCCGCAGCGCCTGCGGTCGAGCGCGCGGTCGAACTACGACCTCACGCCCGACGACGACCAGAAGATGATCGTCTCGACGATCAAGGATTTCGCCGCCGAGATCATCCGGCCCGCGGCCCACGACGCGGACGAGGCCGCGAAGGCGCCCGAGTCCCTGGTCGCCCGCGCCGCCGAGCTGGGCATCACGCTCATCAACATCCCGGAGGAACTCGAGGGCGCCGGCAGCGACCGCGGCGTGGTCACCAACGCGCTCGTCGCCGAGGCTCTCGCATACGGCGACATGGGTCTGGCGCTGCCGATCCTCGCGCCGAGCGGCGTGGCGGTGACGCTCGCGCAGTTCGGCTCGGACGGCCAGCAGCGCACCTACCTGCCCGAGTTCGCCGGCGAGAAGGTCCCGCAGTCCTCCGTGGTGCTCGCGGAGCCGGGCGCACTGTTCAACCCGTTCACGCTGTCCACCAAGGCGACCCGCACCGCAGGCGGGTACATCCTGAACGGCGTCAAGGCGCTCGTGCCCGACGCCGGCTCCGCCGAGCTGTTCATCGTGGGTGCCGACCTCGACGGCAAGCCCGCTCTGTTCATCGTCGAGTCCGGCTCCGAGGGCGTCGTCGTGGAGGGCGACCCGAGCATGGGCCTACGTGCCGCGGCCCTGGGCCGACTCAACCTCAACACCGTGAAGGTCCCCGACGCCGCCCTGCTGGGCGAGGTCGACAAGGACACCGCAGCCCGCAACTACACCGACGTCGTGCGACTCGCGCGCCTCGGCTGGGCCGCGCTGGCGCTCGGCACCTCCCGCGCCGTGCTCGACTACGTGATCCCCTACGTCAAGGAGCGCGAGGCGTTCGGCGAGCCCATCGCATACCGGCAGGCGGTGGCGTTCTCCGTCGCCGACATGGCCACCGAGGTCGACGGCCTCGAGCTGTTGGTCTGGCGCGGCGCGTCCCGCGCCGAGCAGGGACTCTCGTTCGGCCGCGAGGCCGCGCTGGCCCGGAAGTTCGCCACCGACAAGGGGATGCGGATCGGGCTGGACGGTGTCCAGTTGCTCGGCGGCCACGGCTACACCAAGGAGCACCCGGTGGAGCGGTGGTACCGCGATCTGCGTGCCGTCGGCGTCGCCGAGGGCATCGTGGTGCTGTAGTCGCCCCTTCACTTCTCACGAAAAGACTTCTGACTCATGACAATCAACCTGGAACTCCCCAAGAAGCTCAAGGCGTCGGTGGAGCTGACCCACCAGGCGGCGGCGGAGGTCCTCCGCCCGATCGCCCGCAAGTACGACCTCGCCGAGCATCAGCCGCCGAAGGAGCTCGACACCGCGTCCGCCCTGTACGACGGGCTGGCCGCCGCCGGGCAGGCACCGTCGGGCTCGTCGGGTGATCGCAAGACCGACGAGGCGGAGAAGCCCAAGCCCAAGCCCACCGTCGACCCCACCGCCAGTCGCAACGGCGGCACCATGGAGTCGATCATCAACGCGATCGAGATGTGCTGGGGCGACGTGGGTCTGATGCTCGCCTTCCCGTATCAGGGCCTCGGAAACGCGGCCATCGCGGCTGTCGCGACCGACGAGCAGCTGGAGCGGTTCGGCAAGGTGTGGGCCTCGATGGCGATCACCGAGCCGGGCTTCGGCTCCGACTCGGCGGCCGTGTCGACGACCGCCGTGCGCGACGGTGACGAGTGGGTGCTGAACGGCACCAAGATCTTTGTGACCTCCGGCGGACGCGCCGACCACATCGTCGTGTGGGCCACGCTCGACAAGAGCCTGGGCCGCGCCGCGATCAAGTCGTTCGTGGTGCCTCGCGAGCATCCGGGCGTCACCGTGACCCGCCTCGAGCACAAGCTGGGGATCAAGGCGAGCGACACCGCCGAGATCCGATTCGAGAACGCGCGTATCCCCCTGGACAACATCCTGGGCAGCGCGGAGATCAACGTGGAGAAGGGATTCGCGGGGGTCATGCAGACCTTCGACAACACCCGCCCCCTGGTCGCCGCGATGGCCATCGGCTGCGCTCGGGCCTCGCTCGAGGAGCTCCGCAGGGTGCTCGAGGACGCCGGTGTGGTGATCGACTACGACCTGCCGATCAACGCGCAGTCGTACGCCGCCGCCGAGTTCATCCGGCTCGAATCCGATTGGGAGGCCGCGTTCCAGCTCACGCTGAAGGCCGGCTGGATGGCCGACAACAAGCTGCCCAACTCGATGCAGGCGTCGATGGCGAAGGCCAAGGCCGGCCGGGTGGGCTCAGACGTGACGCTGAAGGCGGTCGAGCTGGCCGGCACCGTCGGCTACTCCGAGCGGACGCTGCTCGAGAAGTGGGCCCGCGACTCCAAGATCCTGGACATCTTCGAGGGCACACAGCAGATCCAGCAGCTGATCATCGCCCGCCGCACGCTGGATCTGACCAGCGCGCAGCTCAAGTGATGTGAGCGGAACCTTTGCGCCCGATCTGCTGATATGCGGGCGTCTGAGGGCGCAGTACGGGCGCAAAGGTTCCGACATCGGCCTTGTTTCGCTAGCCTCGGGTCGCGGCGCGAAGGATCAGGTACGCAGCGGAGACGGCCTGCTTCGTCTTCGTCGGTTGAGGTGACGTGTACTCGGCGACGTAGCGGCCTACGGGGACCACGCAGTAGGCGACGGGGTCGGAGTCACTGTCCTTCCCGGTGTAGCACCGGCTGTTCGGGACACCATCGACGGACCAAGCGGAGCCGCCCGGGACGTCCTGGGCCTGCTCGGTCGCGAATCGGCCCGCCAGCAGGCTTGCGCCTGCGGCGTCCCGCGTGCGGTACGCGTTGCTCGCACCGAGGCCGATCACGTCGACGCCGGCCGGGAATCGTCACCGGTGTCTTGGGCTCCGGCTTCTCGCCCGAGATCGGCGCATCGAGTTCCGTGACCCGCGGATCGGCGACCGCCTTGGCCGCCGCCTCCACGGACGGCATCCCCGCCAGATCGACGATGAACTCGTGGTCGCCGATCGAATCGAGCTTGTCTCGGTAGTCGATGCTGATCCCGAGCGGCGCTGCCGCAAGCGCCTGTCCGACCCCGCTACCGAAGCTGTCCGACACCTCCGCACCGACCGCATTGCGGACCGCGTCGATGCACTTCATCGTCGGGACGATGTCGGTGACGACAGGCATCGTCGGGAACATCCGTTGGAGTTCGAGCGCCTTCCCGCCGCCTCCTGTGGTGGGCGACACGATGACCCTGGCGGTGGTCGGGAAGGACCGACGTCGAGGTGCGGCGCGGCGCTCGTCTCAGCGGTGGGGGTACCGGCGGTCGATGAGCACGCCGCCGTGAGCACCACCGCAGCCACGCCGCACGCGCCCATCGCCGCACGCTCCGTCCGAAGGCCCCGCCACCCGTTGCGATTCATGATGTGGAACCTAACTTCTTCGAGTTGCGCGCCGGTCGTGTTCGGCTTATCCACTCCACCCGCGCTTCCGCCGCGCCCGCCGCGGGCTCCTCATCAGGTCGTCAAACCGCGGCCTTGTCACTGAGACATGTTCTGCAGCATCAGTTCTCGAATCCTCCTGCAGTCGACCGGATCGCCCGACGGCCGGTCTCCTCGGCCGCTTTGGAACCGCCCGCAGGGCTGATGCGTCTAATTGATGACGGGGATGGACGAGGATGCACGCCCCGGCGCGACACCGGACGGGGCGGGGTATGGATTTCGACGAGATGCGAGAGCTTGCGCACGAGCGCATCGCCGGGCGGCGCGGGATGTTGCTCGACGGTGACCCGATCGAGGAACTCGCACGAGCACACGAACGGCATGCGGAGAGGTTGGACCGCGCCGCAGACGGCTTGCGCGAAGTCGGATGGAAGAACGCACTCGGCGATACCGTCGAAGGGCGGACCGTCACCACGAACTATCGAGCGTCGGCAACAGCAGGGCCCCAGTCACTCCGCGCAGCACTGATTTCACAAGCCGACGCCTCACGCGCAATTGCCGAAGGCCTGCGCGCAGTACACACCGAGCTGGCAGATACGGAGAAGGTCGGATACACCCAGATCTATTATGCTGCACAGCATTCCACACAGGCGAATTGATGAGCACTTATCCTCGCCATCCGCCTAGAGGGGCACAGCTTGCGGTCTGCGTCGTTCTCACCGCGACGGTCGGCGGCTGCACGACTACGATCCCTGGTGAGCCGATCGCCGCGAAGGGGTCTGCCGTGGCATCGCAAACCGCAGGCTCGCCACCGCTGCCATTCGCGGTGACCTTCACCGAACGTTGGAACCATCGCAACGATGGCTCATCGTTCGAGCCGTGCACGGCATACTCCTCCGCGGAGCTTCGTTCGATCGGAATCGACCCCGCGTCGGTGAGCGACGCCGCTGGCCACGATTCGCCCAATATCCGCGGCTGCCATTGGAAACGTGGTGACGCCGGACCCAGCCAGTTCGTGACTAATCCTGCCGGCCTCGACCGCTACAAGCGACTGCAACGCGACAAACGGTGGAGTCCCGACACGATCGTCAACGGGCGGCGCATCGCGGTAGCGACCGGCGACGACGACACATGCGGGGCGGCGTTCGAGTCCCAGCGCGCACTCGTAGTCACTCTCATCACCGCATACCCCCAACGCACAGGCCGAAGCCTCGATGAGGAGTGCGCGTGGGTGGTCCGATTCGCATCGATGGCAGCCGCCAGGGCGCCGTGAAAACCCGGGACAGCGTCACCTAACCGTTACCGAAGGAGGTGCCGGACGTCACATTTTCACGGTGACGTCCACCACAAACCGCAGGTAGATGGCTATTCGAAGCATCCTGCCAGATACCGCCGTTGACCTGCGCCTATGTTTATCACAGGTTGTCGTGACCAAGCTGTTACCAAACTGCTACCACCCCTCGACCGGGATGACATGTCGCCTCGAAGCCTCTAGCGTTCTGGTCAACCCGCTAGCCGGGACACAACAACTGAATCCGCGAACCCGCGTGTGAAGTGGGATCGGCACCGCTGGGGCGAGCGCCTATGAGCCGCCCGGTGCCGACACGCAGGACGAGAGATCAGACGATCTCCTCCTGCGGTGGCGATCTCGGGAGAGATCTTCTGCGCCACTCCCACTGGCGTGCCCGACAGAGACGGCACGATCCACCATTCACTTCCCCCTCGCTCGGCCCGTCAGGGCCTGGTCGGTGGCGCGCGCACGGCGAAAGGAATCCCCTTGAAGAACATCCGTAAGACCCTGGGCATGATGGCCGTCTCCGGCGCGCTGATCGGTGCTCCGATCGCTCTGGGTGCCGGCGCCGCCAACGCCGACACCGTCGACTGGGACGCGATCGCCGCGTGCGAGTCGGGAGGCAACTGGTCGACCAACACCGGCAACGGCTACTACGGCGGCCTCCAGTTCACCCCGTCGACCTGGTACGCCAACGGCGGCAGCGGCTCGCCGTCGCAGGCCTCGCGTGCCGAGCAGATCCACGTCGCCGAGAACGTCCTCGCGACGCAGGGCCGTGGCGCATGGCCCGTGTGCGGCTCGCGCGGCTGACACCAGCCAGGGCTCTCACGCCCACATCTTCATAGCGACGCCAGGGGCGATCGGGACCTCGAGTCCCGGCCGCCCCTGGCGTCGTCTATGACGCCACCTCACGGTCGACGCGCACGGTCCCGGCACGCCGGCCACGTGGCAGGTGCTCACCCGACTCACCGAAGTCGTCGTACCCGTGAGCCAGAATGGGTCCGTGCTGATCAACCGGGTCGTCGAGGTGTCCGCCGAGGTGGGCGGCACACGGTCGCGCAAGGCGAAGATCGCAGCGCTCGCAAGCCTGCTCGGCGAGGCCGACGCCGTGGAGGCTGCGGTCGTGGTCGCGTGGCTGGCGGGCGACCTCCCCCAGGGCCGGATCGGCACGGGCTGGCGCACGCTGATGCGCGCCGATACCGAGCCCGCTGCGGTGTCGTCGCTGACGGTGCACGGGGTGGATGCGACCCTCACCGAGCTGGCGGACACCGTCGGGGTGGGGTCGCAACATCGGCGCACAGCCCTGCTGTCCGGCATATTCGGCGCGGCGACCGAACGCGAGCAGCAGTTCCTCGTCCGGCTGTTCGGCGGCGAGCTGCGGCAGGGCGCTCTCGCCGGGGTCATGACCGAGGCCGTCGCTGCGGCCGCCGGCGTTCCACTCCACGCGGTGCGGCGCGCGGCGATGCTGTCGGGCTCACTCCCGGACGCTGCGGTCGCCGCCCTCGACGGTGGCGTCGACGCCCTCGCCCGGTTCCGGCTCGAGGTCGGACGAGGTGTGTCCCCGATGTTGGCGTCCCCCGCGGAGGATCTGGGTGCTGCTCTCGCCGACCTCGGCCCCGAGGTGAGCGTCGAATACAAGCTCGACGGTGCCCGGATCCAGGTACACCGCAACGGGTCCGAGGTCCGGGTGTTCACCAGGACGCTTCGTGACATCACCGCGACCGTGCCCGAGATCATCGAGCTCGCTCGCGGACTGTCCTGCACCAGTGTGGTTCTCGACGGCGAGACGCTCGCGCTCACCGATTCGGGGCGGCCGCGGCCGTTCCAGGAGACGATGAGCCGATTCGGCGCGGCGGGCGACCGAGCCGATTCCGGCCCCGCGCTCGACGTCGAGAAGGCGCGAGACATATTGCGACCCTTCTTCTTCGACTGTCTCGAACTCGACGGTCGAGACCTGCTGGACGAACCGCTCGCGGCGCGCCGAGCGGCGCTCGCCGCCGTTGCCGGCGAGCATCTGATCCCCTCCCTGGTCTCCCCCACACCCGAGGCCGCGGCAGACCACCTCGCCGCGGCGCTGGCGGCAGGGCACGAGGGCGTGATGGTGAAGGCGCTCGACGCGCCGTACGCGGCGGGGCGACGCGGCAGGTCGTGGCTGAAGGTGAAGCAGGCGTACACACTCGATCTGGTGGTGCTCGGCGCCGAGTGGGGTTACGGCAGGCGCATGGGGCTGCTCTCCAACCTGCACCTGGGCGCCCGGGACCCCGACGGCGGAGACCCGATAATGGTGGGCAAGACGTTCAAGGGCCTCACCGACGCGCTGCTCGCGTGGCAGACAGAGGAGTTCCCGCGGCACGAGCGCGCCCGCGATCAGCACACTGTGTACCTGCGGCCGGAGATCGTGGTGGAGATCGAGCTCGACGGTGTTCAGGTGAGCCGCCGCTACCCGGGCGGCGTGGCGCTGCGGTTCGCTCGCGTGCTGCGGTACCGCCCCGACAAGGACACTGCCGAGGCCGACACCATCGACGCCGTCCGTGCGCTGCTCCCGAACGGTCCCGGAGCGACCGACGGCGGTGCGACGATCAGGCGATGAGCACTCCCACGGTCACCGCCGTACGCGGCGACATCACGGCGCAGCACGTCGACGCCGTCGTCAACGCCGCCAACCGGCGGATGCGCGGCGGTGGCGGCGTCGACGGCGCCATTCACCGCGCCGGCGGCCCGGCCGTGCTCGCCGACTGCATCGTGCGGTTCCCCCGCGGACTCGCCACCGGCGATGCGGGCTGGACCACCGCCGGCGACCTGCCTGCTCGCTGGGTGATCCACACCGTCGGTCCGAACTTCCGGGCGGGTGAACGCGATCGGACGCTGCTGACGTCCTGCTATCGGCGAGCGCTCGAGGTGGCCGACGATCTGGGGGCACGCACTGTCGCCTTCCCGCTGATCAGCTCCGGCATCTACGGGTGGCCGGCGGACGACGCGATCGACGCTGCCGTGGAGACGTTGACCGCCACGATGTGCGATGTCGAGGAGGCGCGCATCGTCGCCTTCGACGACGGACTGCTGGAGAGGCTGGAACAGCGATTGCGCCGCCCACCGTACTAGGCGTCACGAGGGCAGGTTCGGCGGAACGCCCGCACCGAACATCGAAGGCCCCCGGAAATCTCCGGGGGCCTTCGGTTTTCAGTAGCGGGGACAGGATTTGAACCTGCGACCTCTGGGTTATGAGCCCAGCGAGCTACCGAGCTGCTCCACCCCGCGTTGCTTGATCCACGGTACACGAGTCACAGCCGTCACCGGAAATCGGCGCGATACAGTCGGCTCCAACGACAGCCCGTCAACACCGCATCGCACCAGGAGGCACCTCGTGACCGGAAATCTCGTCGAGTACACCGTCACCGACCGGATCGCCGAGCTCACGCTCAACAGGCCCGAGGAGGCGAATGCGATCGACCTGGCGACCGCGCAGGCGCTGCTGGCCGCCGTCGAGCGCGTCGCCGCGGACGACGACGTGGATGTCGTGCTCCTGCTCGGCGCGGGACCCCGATTCTGCGGCGGCGGAGACCTCGCGGCGATGGCCGCGGCCGCCGACCGCCCCACGTTCCTCGCTGAGCTCGCCGGCGCTGCGCATGACGCCGTCCGAGCATTGGACGCGCTGGCGAAGCCGGTGGTCGTCGGTGTCCAGGGCGCGGCGGCCGGGGTGGGACTGTCGTTCGTACTCGGTGGGGACATCGTGGTCGCCGGTGCATCCGCGAAGTTCGTGACGGCCTACACGTCGGTGGGCCTCACGCCCGACGGTGGCCAGTCGTGGCTGCTGCCCCGCATCGTCGGGCAGCGCCGGGCGCTCGAGCTGATCCTCACGTCGCAGCCGCTGACGGCGGAGCGCGCCCAGGCGCTCGGGATCGTGTCGACCGTGTGCGACGACGACGATGTCGCCGCGTCGGCGCGCGCGGCCGCGGCCGCGTTGGTCGGTCGGCCGGCACATGCGCTCGGAGCCGCCCGCCGGCTGATCCGCGCATCCTGGGCTCACACGCTGGGCGAGCATCTCGACATCGAGGCCGCGGCCGTCGCCCACGCATCCGGCACGCCGGAGGCCACGGCCCTCATCGACCGATTCGTGGCGAAACGCGGCGCGTGACCGCCTTTCCGGTGGCGCTGTGAACCGGCCCGTCGACTATGTAGCGGTTACCGAGCGTATGTAGCGGTTACCGAGCGGCGGAGGACCGCAGCCGCGCGGCGACGTCGGCGGGCAGCGGCCGGGACGAGGCCGTGCCGGTGTCGACGTTGACGTACACCGACTCGACGCGCGCCACGGCGGCGCCGGCACGGGTGATCGCTATGTGCAGCTCGAAGCTCGAGGTGCCGACGCGCACGCACGCGACGTCCACGTCGAGGGAGTCGTCGAATCGGGCGGGCGCGGAGAACGTGAGGTTCGCGGACACCACCGATGGATCGGCGCCCGCTGCCACGAACTCCGGGTACGTCCAGCCGAGCAGCCGCAGGTACTCGGTGAACGCGACGTCGGCGATCTCCAGGTAGCGAGCGTTGAACAGGAAGCCCTGGCCGTCCACCTCGTGGTACCGGACGTGATGCGTATACGCGTGCACGGCCCTCCTCCACATCATCACCAGCACCCGGTGAACGACGAGAAAACCCCCGGCAGCGTCGCTGCCGAGGGCTTCTCACGTGGTAGCGGGGACAGGATTTGAACCTGCGACCTCTGGGTTATGAGCCCAGCGAGCTACCGAGCTGCTCCACCCCGCGTTGGTGATCACAACGTTACGTGAGCGGGACGATGAATTCCAAATCGCCTGAACACAGGGGGTTTCGGGCCCGCCGGCCGCCGACGGTGCCGGGCCGCCGGCCCGGCACCGTCGTACCCGTCACTTGGGCGCCTGCGCGCTCTCGGCCGCCGTCAGCTTGGCGACGGCCTGGCCGAGCTTGTCCATCGCCTGGCCGATCGCCACCTGGTCGCCGGACTTCTGCGCGGCCACCACGGCCGCCCACGCGTCCGACACGGCCTTGACGGCGGCACGCACCTCCGGCGAGTCACCAGCGCCCGGCACCGTCGCCGTCGGGGTGCCGCCGGCCTGTGCCGGCACCGGGGTCTGCGCGGGCGCGACACCTTCCGCCGGTCCCCCGGCGACGCCCGTCGCCGCGGAGCCGAGCGCCGAGTCGACGCCCAGGTAGCCCGCCTGCTTTAGCGCCTGCGCCACCGTCGGCTGGTAGCCCACAGTGCTGGTGACCGGGTTGAGCGCCAGCACCTTGATCAGTTTGGGCGGGTCCTTCTCGCCGGTGCTCGCGTACATCGGCCAGAGGTAGACGAGCCCGCCGTCCTTGAGCACGATCGATTGCATGTTGCCGTACCGCGGGTTGATCGCGGTGATGTTGGCGCGGTCGTTGGTGATCGGCGCCGACGCGTTGATCAGCCCCGCCGCGGCCTTGGGCCCCGGCACCAGCCCGCCCTTGACGAACTCGCGGAGGGTGATCTGGCCGTACGTCGACGGCGACGACGACACCGACATCTGCGCTGCCAGGTAGTCCTGATCACGAGCCTGCATCAGCGACGACAGCTGGAAGTAGCCATCCCCGTTCTGCAGATTGGACGCCACCGAGTAGTACGGCGCCTGCGCGGAGCCCTGGTCCGGCGTCCGATCCGGCGAGTCCGACATCTGCCAGAGGTTGTTGCCCTGGCGGAAGCTCGTGGGGTTGGTGGTGTGGTACTTCTGCAGCAGGAAGCGCTGCACCTCGAACAGGTCCTCGGGATAGCGGAAGTGGTCCGCGATCGCGGGGGGGATGGCCGAACTGGGCTCGATCACCCCGGGGAACACCTTCTTCCAGGCGTTGAGCACGGGATCGTGATCATCGACCTGGTACAGGTGCACCGTGCCGTCGTACGCGTCGACGGTGGCCTTGACCGAGTTGCGGATGTACCCGATCTGCTCGTCGGGCTGGGTGCGGGTGCTGCTGGGCAGAGCGCTCTGCGGCTGCTGCTCCTGATCCGGCTTCGTGGTCGCATTCGCCAGCGGCGTGGGCTCCGCGTACGGGTATCTCGGCAGGGTCGTGTAGCCGTCGACGATCCACACGATGTGGCCGGTGGCCTGGTCGATCACCGGGTACGTCTTGGTGTCGGTGGTCAGGAACGGCGCCACCTGTCGCACGCGGTCACGCGGGTCGCGCAGGTAGATGATCTTGGACTTGCTGTCGATATCGCGATTGAACAGCAGGTTCCGCTCGCCGAACTTGATCGCGTACGCCAGCCGTCGCGACCAGCTACCGATCGAGACCCCGCCGGCACCGTCGTAGGAGGTGTGGTCGCGGTCGTTGTCGTACTCGCGCGGCTCGCCCGCACCCCCGACGATCGAGTAGAAGTCGGGGTCGGAGCCGATCACCTCACCGAAGTAGATCCGCGGCTGGGTGACGGTGATCTGCTTCTGGGCGCCCGGTGCCGTGGAGACCGGGATGCCGTTGGTCGTCATGACCGGCAGGCCGCCGGCCGACCCGAGGTTCGCCTGCCCGGCGTCGGACAGGACCTCGTTCACCTGCCCCGCCGGCGCCGCGAGAAACCCGTTGCCGTGGGTGTACACCAGGTGCCGGTTGGCCCAGTCGGTGGGCGTCTTGCTCGGATCCAGCTCGATCGCCGCGACCAGGTAGTTGGTCAGCTTGCCATCGGTGACGTAGCGGTCGACGGCCAGTTGCTCGGGCACGGTGTAGAACTGCTTGAGCTCGTTGCGCTTGCTGAATGCATCCGACACCACCGACGGATCGAGCAGGCGGACGTTCTGCAGCGACGCGCTGTCGGCCGGCGTGATGGTCTGCAGCTGGTCTTTACTCGCCTTCCCGAAGTCGCGCACATACTTGATGTCGGTCAACCCGTACGCCTGTTTGGTGCCCTCGAGATTGCGCTGGATGTACGGCGTCTCCTTCTCCAGGCTGGGGTTCACGGAGAAGTACTGCACGGCCTGCGGCCAGCCGAAGCCCACCACCAGCGACGAGAACAGCATGAGGACGGTGGCGATGGCCGGCACTCGGAGGTCGCGCATCACGACCCCGGCGAAGAACGCACCCGCGCAGATCACCGCGATGCCCGTGAGGATCGCCTTCGCGGGCAGCACCGCATGGATGTCCGCGTAGCCGGCGCCGGTGAACATCCGGGAACGCTCCGAGTACACCAGGTCGTAGCGGTCGAACCAGTACGCCGCCGCCTTGGTCAGCAGGAACGCGCCGGCGATGGTCGCCAGCTGGATCCGTGCGCCGCGCGCGAGCCGCCCCTCCCGGCCCGCGAGCCGGATACCGCCGAACACGTAGTGAGCCACGAGGTTGGCCAGGAACAACACGATCAGCCCGGCGAACAGGAACGTCAGCACCAGGTGCACGAACGGCAGCGTGAACGCGTAGAAGCCGATGTCCTTGTGGAACTGCGGATCCTGGATCCCGAACGGCACGCGGTGCAGGAACAGCTGGACCGTGCGCCAGGACGCCTGCCCGAAGATGCCGCCGATCAGGCCCACGAGGATCGACGGGATCAGCCCGAACGTCTTGATCCTGCTGGTCACCACCGCGCGGTAGCGGACGACGGGGTCGTCGGTGGGCGACGGCAGGAACGCGGGCCGCACCCGGTACGCGAGCCAGAGGCCGAGGAACGTGGCGAGCCACATGAACAGGCCCGCGACGAAGAACAGCACGAGCCGCGACAGGACCACCGTCCGCAGCACCGACGCATGGCCGACGGACGCGAACCAGAGGAAGTTGGTATAGAGGTCCACGAACTTGGGACCGATCAGAAGGACCGCAAGAAGCACCACCGCAATCGCGATGAGGATCTTGGCCCGGCGGGAGAGCGACGGGATCGACGTCGCACCACGATTGCTCACGCGCTCCACTGTACGGATCGCGCTGTCCGATTCCGGTTACGGGCGCTCGGTGTCCAGTCCGGATGACGGTGGCGGGCCGTCGTCCGGACGTCGGCGGGCCGCCCCACCCGATGCGGGCGCCGGACTTCGGCTACCGGGTGCGAAGATTGCCGCGTGACCCACAGCGACTTCGGAACCTATCGCGAGGCGTCCCTGGGCCGGGCGGCCGCAGAGGCCATGGAGTTCGTCGACCCGCGCGGATGGGGCCAGCCGCCGCAGCTGTTCGCGCTCGTCCCCACCTCTCTGCTCGCCCAGAGCCAGCCCGAGTGGGCCGACATGCTCGACGACGGCACCGAGCTGACCCTGATCGAGCAGGAGCCCCTGCCGGGTGACCCCGCGGGCGCCAGCGCCGAGCTGGACCACGTCCTCGGCACCACGACCTGGCCCGACGAGGTGGTGGGGTGCGCGCTCGTGCAGGAGGTCCTGGTGCTGCCGCCCGATGCGGAGGCCGATCTCGACGGCGCTCTCCTGGCCGAGTTGCATCGATCCGACCCGGCCGGCAGCGATCCGTCCGACGCGGACCGGGCAGCGCGCGAGGTCGCACACGAGCACCCCGGCCGCCGGCACGCCCGGATGTGCGCGGCGGTCCTGCGCGACGGGCAGCGGATCACCCTGCTGCAGCTCCGCCCGCAGGACGAGGACGACCCGTTCGCGCACGAGGACATCCTGCGCGCCGACGACATGGCACCGGGGCTCATCGACGGGCTGCTCGCGACCCTCGACCGGGAGGACTAGATCCGGGCCGGCAGGCCGGACCGGTAGCGCGCGGCCTCTGTCAGCAGGCCGGGGCCGGCTTGCCGGCCCGCACCAGCGCGAGCGACGACACGGCGTCCGTCAACGACTTCACGCGCACCAGCTCCAGCCCCTTGGGAACGTCGGTCTTGGCCTCCGCGCAGTTCTGATCGGGCACCAGGAACACCGTGGCGCCCTTGCGCCGAGCACCGAGCAGCTTGTGCGTGATCCCCCCGATGGGGCTGACGGTGCCGTCCTCGGATATCTCGCCGGTGCCGGCGATCGTCTTGCCCCCCGCGAGGTCGGTGGGCCCCAGCATGTCGACGAGCCCCAACGCGAGCATCAGCCCGGCGGACGGTCCGCCGATGTCCTGTACGTCGAAGCCGATGTCCAGCTTCGAGTCTGCCGGGACCGGGCCGACCTCGATGCCGAGCATCCCCTTGGACCGGTCGTCCGATCGTGCACCGAGCACGATCGGCACCCGGATCGTGGCGCCCTCGCGCGCTACGGTGAGCGTCACCGTCGAGCCCGGTGCATGCGCCGAGACGTCCGCCGCGATGTCGGCGACGGCGGTGATGCGCTTGCCGTCCACCGCGGTGATCACGTCCTGCGGCTGCAGCTTGCCGTCCGAGGGGCCCTTGACCTGCACGGAGTCGACGCCCGGCGCGGTCGGGATCGACAGGTACTGGAGGGCGGCGACCGTCGCTGAGGCCTCCGACCCGACGAACTGCTCGCGGCTGGCTTCATCGGTCTGCTTGCGGGTCTGGGTAGGCGGGAAGTACTCCTCGCGCGGCGCGATCTGGTGGTCGCCGCTGAGCCAGAAGCCGAGCGCCTCGAATAGGTTGAGTCCGTCGTTGAGGCTGACGGTGGTGAGCATCAGCTCGCCCGACGGCTTGCGCACCGCGTGACCGCTCACGGTGATCACCGGTTTGCCCTCGTACTTCCCGAGGGTGTCGGCGGTCGCGCCGGGTCCGACGGCGACGAACGGCACCGTCACCGTCATCCCCACCAGTATCAGCACCAGGAACGGCACCAGCGCGACCAGGACGATCACTCCGCGGTTCTTCACGCGGCCAGAGTAACGACGTACGCTGTGTTGCCCGTGTCCGCCCGGAGAGTCCCGCGCTCCCGGACCTCCGGTGTTCGCCCAAAGCGTGACGCGGAGCGACGCGGGCTCGGGACGCGGCAAGTACCGTGGACGGTATGAACGACGTGCCTTTCGGGTTCTCCGCCGGCGACGACCCCGACGACGCCGAGCGCCGGCGCCGCGAGGAGGAGGCGCGCGGCCGGTCCGGGCAGCCGCAGAACCCGTTCGGATTCGGCGGCTTCGATGCCGACCCGAACCAGCCGTTCGATCCCTCGCAGCTGGGTGCCATGCTCAGCCAGCTCGGGCAGATGATCTCGGGCATGGGTGGCGCGATGGCCAATCCGGGTGCCGCAACCGGTGACCCGGTGAACTACCAGCTCGCCTCGCAGCTCGCGCGGCAGACGCTGGGCCGGCACACGCCGGTGTCGGACGGCCAGCGCAGGGCCGTCGGCGACGCCGTACACCTCGCGCAGCTGTGGCTCGACGAGGCCACGGTGCTACCCGCCGGGCCGCAGAAGACCGAGGCGTGGACGCCGGTGGACTGGCTCGAGAAGACGTTGCCCACCTGGAAGCGGCTGTGCAATCCCGTGGCCGAGAAGGTGTCGGGCATGTGGGTGAGCGGGCTGCCCGAGGAGGCGCGCGAGATGGCCGCGCCGATGATGGGCATGTTCTCCCAGATCGGGTCCATGTCCTTCGGCACGCAGCTCGGTCAGGCGTTGGGGCACCTGTCGAAGGAGGTGCTCACCTCCACCGACATCGGGCTGCCGCTCGGCCCCGTGGACGCGCTCGCGCTGCTGCCCGAGGCGATCGAGACCTTCAGCAAGGACCTCGAGCAGGCCGACCAGGAGATCCTCGTGTTCCTCGCGGCGCGCGAGGCGGCGCACCAGCGGCTGTTCTCGCACGTGCCGTGGCTTCGGCAGCGGTTGCTCGCCAGCGTCGAGCAGTACGCACAGGGCATCCACCTCGACATGTCCGGCATCGAGGAGCTCGCTCGGAACCTCGACCCCAGCGCGCTGGCCGATCCGGCCGCCCTGGAGCGGCTGATGTCGGAGCAGTCTGCGGCGCTCGAGCCGCAGGCCACCCCTGAGCAGAAGGCGGCGCTCACACGGCTGGAGACGCTGCTGGCGTTGATCGAGGGCTGGGTCGAGACGGTGGTACATGCGGCGCTGTCCGAACGCCTGCCCGGCGCGGATGCGCTGCGCGAGACGATGCGCCGCCGGCGCGCATCGGGCGGGCCGGCCGAGCAGACGTTCGCGACGCTCGTCGGCCTCGAGCTGCGGCCCCGCAAGGTCCGCGAGGCGGCCACGCTCTGGCAGCGACTGCTCGACGCCACGTCGCTCGAGCAGCGCGACGGCGTGTGGGCGCACCCCGATCTCATACCCGACGCCCACGACATCGACTCCCCCGCCGGCTTCATCGACCGGATCGTGGGCGGCTCGTCGCTGGACGACCCGATCGCCGAGCTCGAGCGGCAGATCCAGGCCGAGCAGGCCGGTGGCTCGGCGGGCAAGGGCGATCCAGACAAGGGCGACGCGGACGGGCCTGAGAAGCCCGGCGACCAGTCCTGATACCGCTATCCACAGGCACCGCAGCCTGTGGATAGCGGGAGTTCTGTGCGGCGTTCCGGGCGTGAGCGCGTGCGATAGTGCGCGTATGACAGTTCTGTCCGACGGTGTCGGCACGTCCGGGCCCGACGGCGCCGAACGCGCACCGATGTGCGCCGGCCGCGCGACGGGGCCCGGCGGGGCTCGGCGTCGCCTGCGGGTGGCGCCGCACGCGACCGTCGTCGTGCGGCCGCCGTCCTTCGTGCAGATCGGCGTGTCTGGCGACGGCGCGCCCCTGCTGGCCGTGCCACCCTGGCTGGCGCCCGACGCCGCGGCGGCACTGGTGCGCTGGCTGCAGACCTACCGCGGCTACGACGAGCTGCTGCGCCGCGCCGCGGACTCCGGCCTCTCCCCCGACGAGACGGCCGAACTGGTCACCGCGCTGGACGCGGCGGGCGCGATCGAGTGGTGGCAGGACCCGACGCCGCTGCACGTGCACGTACACGGCCGCGGTCCCGTCGCCGATGCGCTGCTCGCCGAGCTGGACGAACGGCCGCAGGTACGCGTCACCGTCGTCACCTCGCCTGCGTGGGACCCCGTCGATCGAGTCGTGGACCTCGTGCTGCTGACCGACGCGATCGTCGTCGATCCCGTACTCGCGCAGCGCCTGATGCGTGCGCGGGTCGCGCACCTACCGGTGCGGCTGCGGGACGGTGCGGGACTGGTGGGCCCGCTGGTGCTACCGGGGGTCTCGCCGTGCCTGCGGTGCCTCGACCGGGCCCGCGCCGACATCGACCCCGCATGGCCGACGGTGGCGTGTCAGCTGACGGGGCGCCCGGGCCGGGCGTCACGGCCGACGGTGCGTCTCACCGCGGCCGTCGCAGCGGGCCAGGTCGACCGGATCGTGGCGGCCCGCCCCGCACTCACCGTGGCGCCCGCCGCCACGGCAGCGCCCGAGTCGCTCGGCTGTACCTTGGAGATCGACACCGGCCGCTGCGGTGTGGCCACCCGGCGCTGGGCGATGCACCCCGGCTGCGGGTGCGGGCGTGCCCCGGCGCACCGACGCGGCTGAGCGAGAGCATTCTCCGGGGCCTGGCCTCGCGGAAGAGGGAGGACTCGACACGCCATGTCGGAGATCACGCGTGGCAGCGCGCGGCGCACCGCCAAACTGGCCGGGCTGCCGCTGGGGATGGCCGGTCGCGCGGCCAAGGGCTGGGGTAAGCGCATCGCCGGCGCCGACCGGGACGAGGTGAACGCCGAACTGCAGGCCAAGGCCGCGGAGCAGGTGTTCCAGGTGCTCGGCCAGCTCAAGGGTGGGGCGATGAAGCTCGGCCAGGCGATGAGCGTGATGGAGGCGGCCGTGCCGCCGGAGTTCGCCGAGCCGTACCGCGAGGCGCTCGGCAAGCTCCAGAACGAGGCCCCGCCGATGCCGACCGCCACCGTGCACCGCATGCTGGCCCAACAGCTGGGGAGCACGTGGAGGGAGCGGTTCACCTCGTTCGACGACACGGCCGCCGCGTCCGCCAGCATCGGCCAGGTGCACCGCGGCGTGTGGGCCGACGGGCGCGACGTGGCCGTCAAGGTGCAGTATCCCGGCGCCGACGAGGCGCTGCGCGCCGACCTGAAGGCGCTCGGACGGCTGTCGGCGGTGCTCCGGCCGCTGACGCCTGGCGCGGATGTGAAGTCGCTGGTCGAGGAGCTGTCGGACCGGACCGAGGCGGAGCTCGACTACCGCTATGAGGCCACCAACCAGCGCAAGTTCGCGAAGGCGTTCGCCGGCGATCCCGCGGTTCTGGTGCCGCGGGTCGTAGCGAGCGCGCCCAAGGTGATCGTGAGCGAATGGGTCACCGGGCGACCGCTGCGCGAGGTGATCACCGGCGGCACGCAAGCCGAGCGTAACGACGTCGCCGCCAAGCTGACGGAGTTCGAGGTGAGCGCGCCGTCGCGCGCCGGGCTGCTGCACGGCGACCCGCACCCGGGCAACTTCCTCGTGGCCGACGACGGCCGCCTCATAGTGCTCGACTTCGGGGCGGTGGCCGAGTACCCGGGCGGCATCCCGCCGGCGGTGGGGCGGATCCTTCGGCTGGCACGGGACGAGGACTACGACGCGCTGTTCCCGCTGCTGCGCAGCCAGGGCTTCATTCCGCCACGACTCGAGATCACGCCCGAGGACATCCGCAGATACCTCGCCCCGTACGTCGACCCGCTGCGGACCGAGAGCTTCCACTTCACGCGCCAGTGGCTGATGCGGGTCGCGAACACCGCGACCGACGTGCGCAGTGAGCAGTTCCAGACCGGCCGCAAACTGTCGCTGCCGGCGGAGTATGTGATGTTGTTCCGGGTACTGCTGGGGATGGTGGGCATCTGCTCCCAGATGGACGCGGAGGCGCCCTACCGCGCCATCGTCGAGCGCTGGACGCCGCAGCTCGACGACTGACGCCTCGCACACATGAGCGCCGCCCCCGCGGATGCGGAGACGGCGCTCATGTCGGGCGACGCGCGTGCATCACGCCGCCGCGTTCTTGCGCGGCCGCCCGCGCGGGCGCTTGCGGGCGATCACGACACCCTGGTCGAAGATCTGGCCGCCCCACACGCCCCAGGGCTCGGCGCGCTCGAGCGCCGCTGCCAGGCAGGCACGCTGCACCGGGCACGCCGCACACAGGCTCTTGGCCCGCTCGAGGTCGGTCGGGGTCTCCGCGAACCACATATCAGGATCGCCTGCGCGGCAGGGGATCTCGTTGATGCTGCGGACTTCTGGGACGACAGCTTGGTCGTCCAGGATGGTTGACACTTCGTTCACCTTCCACCCCGTCGGGGGTGGCCTGTTCTCTGGCGCCGGTGAGGCGCACGAATGGATACGGAGGTGCGCGAACCGTGTAGGAGGCGGGCTTCGTCGGCCCCGCGCCGATGGCGCGACGGTGCCGATGTCGTGGCCCGAGAAACCACGGGTCCGCGCTGACGCAGACTCCGTGGGGAGAGGCCGGGGGCTGGATCACCCCGGGCGTCGGGGGCTCACCCCTGACGCGACTCCAACACGGGACGCGACTGCAGTTCTCGCTCGATGCCGATGATCGACCGGTGCCGCAGTTGCCACAGCTGTGGCATCCGGGGCGGGTACACGGAGTCGGAGGCATTGCGTCGAACGAGCGCTACGGCTGCGGCTGCGGCTGCCCCCTCGGTGACGGTGAACTGCTTGGCTGCAAGTGCGTTGTTCATTTTCTTCATGCCTCCTTTCGTGCGTACGGTCATCACGGCTTCGGCGAGCGGCGGCCGTCAGTCGGCCGGCGCGTCGTCCCGTGCGGTGTCATCCACAGTAGGCGCGCGGTAGTAATCCGCACAACCTATTTTCTACCTGCGGTTTTCCGCCTCAGACGTGCTCCTGGACCAGCGCGAGCACCTCGTCGCCGTACTTGTCCGCCTTGGTCGCACCGATGCCGTTGATCCGGACCAGCGCGGTGCGGGTGCGGGGCTGGTGCTCCGCTATCGCGAAGAGCGTCGCGTTGGAGAAGATCGTGTAGGGCGGGATCTTCTGCTCGCTCGCCTGCCCTGTGCGCCACTGCTTGAGCGCGACCAGCAGCTCGTCGTTGAGATCGGACGGGCAGTCGTCGCACCGCGACCGGAGCTTCTCCTCGCGGGTGTCCAGGATCGTGCCGCACACGCGGCAGGTGTCCGAGGTGCGGCGGCGGCCCTTGCTCGGGCCCGCGCCCGACGGTGCCGGGGCGCGCCGGTCACCGTCGGCCTCCGCGGAGACGACGTCGAGGAACCGCGTGCGCTTGCGGCCGCGCCGCCCGCCCTCGTTGCGGGCGAGCGCCCACGACAGCTGCAGGTGCTCGCGGGCGCGGGTGACGCCCACGTACAGCAGCCTGCGCTCCTCCTCGATGGGCTCCTGCTCACCCTTTGCGATGGCCTGCGCGATCGGGACGGAGCCCTCGGTGAGGCCGACCAGGAACACCGCGTCCCACTCGAGGCCCTTCGCGGCGTGCAGCGACGACAGCGTGACGCCCTGCATCGTCGGCGGGTGCTTGGCGTCCGCACGGGAGCGGAGCTCGGCCAGCAGCTCGACCAGCGTGAGCCCGCCACGCTCGGCCAGCAGGTCGCGGGTCAGCTCGACCAGCGCCCGCAACGACTCCCACCGCTCGCGGGCGCGGGCGCCGTCGGGCGGCTCGGCGGTGAAGCCGAGCCGCTCCAGCGTCGCGGACACCAGCTCGACCAGCTCGTCGCCCCCAACCGTGCCGGATTCGGTCGCCTGACCGGACAGCTCGCGGATCGCCTGGCCGATCTCGGGCCGCTCGAAGAACGAGCTTCCGCCGCGCACCTGATACGGGATACCGGCCTCGGTGAGCGCGTTCTCGTGCACGGCCGATTGGGCGTTGATGCGGTAGAGGATCGCGATCTCCGAGGCGGGGACACCCGCCGCGAGCAGTTCGGTGATCCGCTCGGCGACCAGCTTGGCCTCGGCGGGTTCGTCGTCGCACTCCTGATACCGCGGGCGCGGCCCGGCCGGGCGCTGCCCGATCAGCTCGAGCCGCGTGCCGGCGACCCGCCCGGTCGCCGCACCGATCACCCGATTGGCCAGCTCCACGACCTGCGGCGTGGAGCGGTAGTCGCGCTGCAGCCGGACGATGGTGGCGTCCTCGAAGCGGCGCGTGAAGTCCAACAGGTATCGCGGGCTGGCGCCGGTGAACGAGTAGATGGTCTGGTTGGCGTCGCCGACCACCGTGAGGTCGTCGCGCTCCCCCAGCCAGGCGTTGAGCAGCCGCTGCTGCAGGGGCGTGACGTCCTGGTACTCGTCGACGACGAAGCTGCGGTACCGGTCGCGGAACTCGTCCGCGACCTGGGGGTTGTCATCGAGGATCGCCGCGGTCATGAGAATGAGGTCGTCGAAGTCGAGCAGGCGGTTGCCGTCCTGATCGGTCTTGCGGCGCTCGTACGCGGCGTACACGTCGGCGACGGTGCCCGGCGCCAGCGGCGCGGTGCGCCCGACCTCGACCACCTTGGCGGCGTACATCTCGGGGGTGACCTCGGACGCCTTCGCCCAGTCGATCTCGGAGAGCAGGTCGCGGATGGTGTCGGTCTCGGGCCGCAGCCCGCAGTCGCGCGCCGCGCGGCCGACGACGGGGAATTTGTTGTCCAGCAGCTGCCAGCGGGTGTCGCCCACCGCGCGGGGCCAGAAGTACCGCAACTGCCGCATCGCCGCGGCGTGGAACGTGACGGCCTGGACGCCCGGCGCACCGTCACCGCCGCCCACGCCGAGCGAGCGCAGCCGCGCACGCATCTCGCCCGCCGCGCGGGAGGTGAAGGTGACCGCGAGGACCTGGCCGGCCGCGACGTGGCCGGATGCCACCTGGTGTGCGATGCGGTGCGTGATGGTGCGGGTCTTGCCGGTGCCGGCGCCTGCCAGGACGCAGACGGGACCGCGCGGCGCCAGCACCGCTTCGGTCTGCTCCGGGTCCAGTGCCACCGTTTCGCTCATAGGGTCGAGTATTCCACCGGGGCACGACAAGTATTCAGAACCTAAGCTGTCGTTTTACGCGGCGTGCGTTATCCACGACCCAGTCGACGGTGCCTGATACCACCGGGTAGCGGTCGGCGACGCCTGGCGCGTTCTCGATCACAGCCCGCACCGTCTCTGCCGCGATCTCCTCGAGTCCACCGCCATCCACCCCGAGCCGCCCTTCGACAACCGCGAAGCCACCCGGCGATACTCGGTCGACGTTTCTGGTTCCCGTGAACTTCAGCCCCAGGTCGTCGTCCGGTAGATGCGATCGCGTCGATACCAGGTCGTATACAGGCGACAACGTGGGGTGCCGGCCGTCCGGATAGATCAAGGACCAGTTCTTAAGGTGCGCATCGCCGTTCCCGATCGCGAGATTGAATGCGACCCTGCGCGCCCACTCCCGGAGCGCCCGCAGATCGGTGCCGCGGTAGCAGAGTGCAGCGACCGTCTCGAATGTTCCCTGATACTTCTCGGTGTCACCCGGGTACTTCCCGCGGACTTGTGCGAAGTCCTCGATGTGTATCCGCTCGCCGTCCGCGCGATCGAACCGTCGGACCGCGTAGGCATGCGCTTCGGACGCCTGCCACGCACCCGGCGGCAGCGGCCCCAGCTCATCACGGTGTACCAGCCGATGCTCCGGCACATCCAGGCCCGCCAGCTCGGCCAGCGACATCATCGCCGCTTCGTTGGCTGGGATGTCCGCGAAGCCGGTATCCGGCAGTTTCACGATCCACCGCCCCAGCACATCCCGTGCCGGGAGCACCAGCCGGTCGCCGGCCTGGACCATTGAGAACTTCATGCCGACACCCGCCAAGGAGAACTTCCACGGCCCAGGCGCCTCATCGTCCCACTGAGGCGCGACCTCGTCTTCGGTCCATTCGCGCGCAGTCCCGCCCTCGATGACGGTGACTGCCCCCGGGAGATCGTGGCCGATCTGAAGCAAGAGCTCGATCTCCCGTTGCGCAGAAACGCGCCGCTCCCGCGCGATCCAGTCGCGTAATCGTCCCTCCGGCAGGAGGTTCGAGAACCACTGAGGGAGCCGGAGCGCGCTCCGAGGTGACGCACCAGGGTGATCCTCAAACCACACGCCCAGGACACGCCGGTTCGCACGATCCCAGTAGTCATCGGCAAACAAGAAGCGCGTGACGTCACCGCGCTGCACGATGTCACCGATACGGTCGGGGCCGAGACGGACCTCGTGCCAGCGCTCGGGCAGACCGGTCACGCGTCTGGCCTTCCGCCGGCGAACTCCTCGTCTAGATCGAGTGCCAACAACGGGGGCGTATCGGGGAACCCTGCGCCGGTCCGGACTTGAATAAAGTCCCGCACTGTCTTCGCAACCGCCCGCTCCCGCTGCTCGACTGCTAGTTCCGGTGCATTTCGGAAGGTCATCGGGGCGTCAGTGGGCAATAGGTGCGAGGCGAGCACCGCACCAATGTCCGGACCACCAGGCATATTCTGTGTATCGAGCGCGGTGTCGAACCACTCCTCAGGCCAGAGATCGTCTGGAGTGAGAATAATCCTGTTACCGACCGAATTACGATGCTGCGAAGAGAGTCTGCGACGCGGCGCGATCTCCCACACGACCTGGGCGGGAGTGTCGTCTTCTCCCAAGGCTGCGTCGAGATCGGCGGCCGTCAACGGCTCCCCGGTATGGAGTGATCGTGGTCGGTGCGACCACAATGCGCACAGCATGATCTTGCTCGCGGCTTGATTCGTTCGGAACGCAGCTGCGTCGATGTCCGTGACCACTTCGTCGTCGCCGGCCACGACTGCGTCAAGCAGGCGCTGGATCGATCCGAACTCGTCCCCCGGATGAATCCGACGGGCGAGGGCTCGCACCGTCGACGTGTCTCCAGTCAGTCCGATACGCCGAGCACGAGAAGCCGCACGCCAGCACCACTGCGCAAGCAGCTGCCGGGTGCGGTCTTGTGGTTCAGGGAAATGCGCAAAGAAGCGCGTCACCGTCAGCATCAAAAATTGCTGCGGAAGGAACGCGATGTGGGGTACGCCGACCTCGCTATCCAGAAAGCCGATGGCGAAGCGCAGCGCAGCCTCCGTAGCCGCGAAGCTTGCAGCCTGGTCCTCATCGGGGAAATCCATAGAATTGCTACGTTCAGGCTCGAACTCACGCTGCGCCCGCCGGGTGATATCGGGGTTACGCCGCACGAGAACCGCTTGGTAAACGAGCTGTTCGGAGAGTCGCCCGAACGTGGTGGCCGCGGCAAGCCGGTCTGCGATCGAGCTCGTGGACCATTCGCCATCGGCGCCGTCGGCGCGGTTGATCGCGTCAAACACTTCGGAGGCCGTCAGCCGCTTGCCCGCATTGTTAACCCGGTCAAAGATCCGCCGGAGTTCACCCTCGTCCGTGCTCTCGATGACAGTTCCGGGCAACGTGAAGTCACGCAACCTTGTAGTCACGGACTGCAACTGCTCGGCGCGATCAGTTGCCTCCGGGTTGTTTTGCAACCACTGCACAAGACGCGTGATGCTGAAGAGATCAGGTAACGGAACCGCGATCTGGGCTCGAACATCGGCTGCACGGACGAAGCGATCGGTCTCGGGCACATACGACACGGCGAACGAGGGGTTCGCGAACGATTCTGGGGCGACAGCGTTGACGAGGCTGGTGATCCGCTGCTGGCCGTCGACCACCCACAGGGCGTCTTCGCGCACCCCCGCATGGAAGGCGAGACCGCCCAGCACCACGTCATCTGCCTCGGCGCGCCGCCGCCACAGCAGCACATTGCCCACCGGGTAGCCTCGCCGAATACTGTCGAACAGCTCGATGACGTCAGTGACCGTCCAGCGGAACGCACGCTGGAAGCGAGGTACGCGAATCCGTCCCGAACGAGCGTAATCCGACAACTCGCTGATCGTGTACGCCTCTGGCCGCGAGTTGGTCCTGTCGTCTGCCATGCCCCGATCGTAGGCGGCACTACCGACAACGCCGCAGATGTACAGGCGACCCGACCGCATGGGAAGAATTCACGACGCCCCGTGGTTGAGTACGGCCGTGAGCAAGCTGACGATGTATACGACCTCGTGGTGCGGTTTCTGCGCGCGCCTGAAGACGGGCCTGAAGGCCCAGGGCATCGAGTGGGACGAGATCGATATCGAGGCGGAGCCGTCGGCGGCGGAGTTCGTGGGGAGCGTGAACGGCGGCAACCACGTGGTTCCCACAGTCAAGTACCCCGACGGCACCACCGCCACCAACCCGTCGGCCGCGGACGTGAAGAAGAAGCTCGCCCAGCTGTAGCGCTCAGCCGCGCAGCGCGTACCGCACGGCGTCGGCGCGGGTGCGGAAGCCTGCTTTGGCGAACAGGTTGTTGATGTGGGTCTTGACGGTGGCCTCGCTGATCACCAGGTGCTCGGCGATCTCACCGTTGCGTAGCCCCTGGCCGATCAGCTCGAGAATCTCCTGCTCGCGGGTCGTGAACGACACGCCGGGCGCGGCCGGCCCCGCGTCGCGCACAGCAGGCGCGGTGTTGCGCGTGGCCAGCGCCACGAGCCGCAGCTGCACCGCCGGATCGAGGACCGTCTGCCCCGCGGCGGCCGTGCGCACGGCCTGCATGATGGCCTCGCGGTTGGCGTCCTTGGTGAGATAACCCACCGCCCCGGCGCGCAGCGCCGACAGGATCGACTCGTCGTCGTCGAACGTCGTGAGGATCAGGATCGCGACGCCCGGGTGCGCCGCACGGATCCGTTCGGTGGCCGCTACGCCGCCCAGCACGGGCATGTTGAGGTCCAGCAGCACCACGTCGGGGCTCCGGCTCCCGGCGAGTTCGACTGCCTCCGCACCGTTCGCCGCCGCTCCGACCACGTCGACGTCGTCATCGAGGTCCAGCATCACGGCCAGCGCGTCACGCACCGTCGCCTGATCGTCGGCCAGCACCAGCCTGATCGGGCGACCAGCGTGCACCGTCATCGGGGAATCACCGCGCGCACCTCCCACGTTCCGGACATCGTCGGCCCGGCCCGAAGGCTACCGCCGAGCAGCGCGACGCGCTCGGTCATCCCGGCCAGCCCGATCCCCGGGTCCGCGCTCCCCGCGTCGCCGGGCGGCAGCGGATTCCGAGCGGTCAGCGTCACCGCATCGTCGGCCGCCTCCAACCGGAGGTCGACGGTGGCCCCCGGGGCGTGCTTGGCCGCGTTGGTCAGCGCCTCCTGCGCCGCGCGGACGAACGTGTGCGCGGCCTCGGGCGCGAGGCCCGCCGGATCGCCGACGATCTCGAGCCGCGCCCCGTAGGTCTCCGCCATCGTGTGCAGCGCGTCGGCGACCCGCGGGGCGCCGTCGCGTAGGGCGTGCACGGCGCTGCGTGTCTCGGCGATGCTGTCCACCGCGAGCGTCCGGGCGCGGTGCACCGCGGCCATCGCCTCGTCGCCACGGTCCCGTCGGTAGAGCGTCTCGGCAAGATCGAGCTGCAGCGCGATGCCCGAGAGCGAATGCGCCACCACGTCGTGCACCTCGCGCGCGATCCGGCCCCGCTCCTCCAGCGCCGCCGAGTGCGCGTCGGATGCAGCCGCCCGGCGCGCGTCGACCGCCGCCTGCCGCGCGCTCGCAAGCGCCTCCGACTGGTAACGCCGCGCGATCCCGATGTACACGGGCAGGCCCACCGTGAGGCCCACCCACCACGGCCACTGCTGCGCCGCGTCGGCGTAGCTGCGCCCCACGAGCCACAACATGCCCGCGGACACCACCGCGGCGACCGCCGCGATGCCGACCGCGAGCCGCACGGAGCGGATCCGGAAGCCGCACGCGCCGCAGGCGAGATAGGGGAACAGCGCGGCGCCGACGGTCGCGTGTGCCAGCGGGTGCAGCACCGCGCCGCAGAGCGCGTACGCCATGAGCAGCGGGACCTGGAACCGTTGCGCGACGAGGTTCCAGCGGGTCACCACGATCAGTGCCAGGGCCGCTGTGACGATGAACAACGGCAGGGCGAGCGCGGGCGCGATGATATCGGAGTACCGCCAGCGTGCAGCGGTGGCCACGATCGTCGCGACCGCCAGCAAGGGGCGAGTGCCGAGGTCGCCGATGGCGTTGAACACCCGCAAAGCCCGACCACCACCGTCGAGCGGTGTCGGGTCGGGCCTGCCGGTAGCCATCGGAGCGACGATATGCTGCGCCGCCCGGTTCACGCCACTGCGGGAATCGCGGTCTGTACTTCCAGGGCGGCGCGGGCCGCCCGGACTCGGGCGACGTACCGGTGCGTGAAGTACGCGGGCACCCCGCACCCGACTGCCTGGTAGGCAACGCGCACCAGGGTCGGCGCGTCGAGGGCGTCGCAAGCGAACGCGGCGAACGCGGTGGCGGTGAAGCTCGCCGTCCACACCAGGGTGACAGTGGTGTTGACCTTGCGGAACGCTGCGGTTCCCCAGTACTCGCGCGGGGTCTGCCGCCGGGCGATCCCCTCGGTGAACGGCTGCCGCACGGCCAAGCTGAACCAGGCGATCGCCGCCAGCCACACCGACGACAGCGCACCGTCGTACTGCTCGAGCACGCTGTGCGGCGCGGCGAACGCGACCGCGGTGAGGGCTGCGAAGTACACGGCGGAGCCGAGGTCGAGGATCTGCGCGTCGACGGTGACCCCGCTGCGGCGGTCGCGCAGGATCGCCCAGCCGGTCGCGGCGAGCGCGACGAGCGCGCCCCACTGCCAACCGACGACGGACGAGAGGGCCGAGAAGGCGATCCACGGGACGAAACCTTTGATGTAGTTCATGCCGTAAACGCTATGGCGACGGCGCCGTCGAGTATTGGTCCCACAAGCGGAGATCCGGGTGGAGATTCCGGCTCCACCCGGACGCAGCGATCTCCACCCGCTGGCCCATGACCTGTGCAGCCGGCGCGCCTACCGTCGAAGGCATGCGAATCGTCGTCGACCTCAACCGGTGCCAGAACTACGGCCAGTGCGTGTACGCGGCTCCCGAGGTCTTCCACTTCTCCGGGCCCGAGTCCATCGAGTACGACCACGCGCCCGACCCGGGTCAGGAGGCCGCGGCGCTCCGTGCCGCCGTGGCATGCCCGATGGCCGCCATCACACTCGGTGAGGCGGCGGCGCTGTGACGCGGGTCGTCATCGTCGGTGCGTCGCTGGCCGGCGTCCGCTGTGCCACAGCTCTGCGCGCACACGGTCTCGCCGGCGAGGTGGTGCTGGTGGGCGACGAGTCGTACGCACCGTACGACCGCCCACCGCTGTCGAAAGCCGTGCTCGCCGGCCGACTCGGGACTGACCGACTGTGGCTACCGGCACCGTCGGGCGCAGACACGCGATGGTTGCTGGGCGCGCCTGCGACGGCGCTGGCCCCCGGCGCCGTGCTGCTGGCGGACGGCCGGTCGGTGGGCTACGACCGACTGGTGATCGCCACCGGCGTCCGGGCCCGGCGACCGGCGTGGGCCGGGCCGGACGTGCACCTGCTGCGCGGGATCGGCGACGCCGAGCGGCTGCGCTCAGCGCTGACCCCCGCCCGCCGGGTGCTGGTGGTGGGCGGTGGATTCACGGGCTGCGAAGTCGCTTCGAGCTGCCGCGACCGCGGTCTCGAGGTGACGCTCGTGCATCGCGGGCCGGCGCCGCTGTCCGGCGCGCTCGGGACCGCGGTCGGGTCGGCGATCGCCGACCGACAGCGTGCGCGCGGCACGGATGTGCGGACCGGCGTCACGGTCGTCGCGCTGGGTCCCGACGGTGCCGGGGGCTCCGTCGCGACGCTGTCCGACGGCTCGCGGGTGGCCGCGGATGTGGTGGTCGCCGCCACCGGTTCGGAGCCGAACACCTCGTGGCTCGACGGTGCCGGGCTCGCGGCCGGACCGGACGGCGTCGACTGCGCTCCGACGTGCCACGCGCTGGATCCGGCCGGCGAGCCGCTGCCGGATGTCTTCGCGATCGGCGACGTCGCTCGCTGGGAGCATCCGCTGTTCGGGGCCGGGCCGATGCGGCTCGAGCACTGGGGCAACGCGGTCGCGACGGCGGACACCGCCGCGCGCGGGATCGTCGGCTCGGCCCGTCCCTGTGCCGCGCTCCCGGCGTTCTGGTCCGACCAGTTCGGGATGAACGTCAAGAGCGTCGGCCTGCCGCACATCGCCGATTCGATCGTGCTGACGCAGGGTTCGTTCGTGCCGACCGCAACGGGCCGCCGCGACCCGTTCGTGGTCGTCTACGGGCGGGCGGGCGTCACCGTCGGCGCCGTGGCCGTGAACTCTCCGCGCGTGCTCGACGGATATGCCGCCCTGGTCGCCGAGCGCGCGCCGTTTCCACCGCCGATCGGCGCGGGCGACGCCCCCGCGAGCGCCGAAGTCCTCCCCTTCCACCCCGTGCCCGCCTTCGCGCGGGCCTGACGAGAGCCGCCCCGATGACCAGTGTGACCACAGCCCCCGACATCTTCGCCCGGATCCTCGACCCGGCCAACCGCCCCGATCCGTACCCGCTGTACTCGCAGCTGACCGGAGAGCCCGTCCACCGACTCGGCCCGCACGAGTGGTTGGTGACCGGCTTCGACGAGATCGGCGGGCTGCTGCGTGATCCGCGGATGTCGGTGCAGGACCCCGCGATCGAGCCCGACCCCGACGGCCCGCGCGGCTCCGACGGCAAGCCCTTCCGCGCGGGTTTCCTCTCCCTCGACCCGCCGCACCACGACACCCTGCGCGGGCAGGTCGCGGGCGAGTTCGGCAGGCGGATCATGGGCCTGCAGCCTCGGATCGACGCGCTGGTCACCGAGCTCGTCGACCGGATCGCCGCCGACGGTGTCCGCGAGGTGGACGTGGTCGAGCGGCTGGCGTACCCGTTGCCGGTGGGTGTGATCTGCGAGCTACTCGGCGTGCCGCGGTCGGAGGAGCCGGTGTTCCACTCGTTCGCCGAGCGGCTCACCCGCGGACTCGACCCGGACGACACCCTGAGCGAGACCGAGATCGCCGACCTCGCCGTGACTCGTGCGCAGTGGCGGGCCTACCTGATGCCGATGATCGCCGAGCGGGCCGCGAATCCCGGGGACGACCTGGTGTCGGCGCTGTTGGTCGGTGGCGACCCCGACACCCGGATGAACGCGCTGGAGCTGGGCGTGACGCTGGGGCTGCTGCTCATCGCCGGGCACGAGACCACGGTCAACCTGGTGGCCAACGGAACGCTGGCGCTTCTGCGGAATCCCCTTGCCCTCACCGCGTTCCGGGCGCATCCCGAGACCGCACCCGCGCTGGTCGAGGAGGTGCTGCGCTACGACCCGCCGGTGCAGATGACGCGCAGATTCGCGACCGCACCGGTACGCGTCGCCGGGGTCGACGTGTCCACAGGCGATCGGCTCGCGCTACTCCTCGCCGCCGGCAATCGAGACCCCCGCCACTTCGCCGAGCCCGACAGCTTCGCCCCCGGTCGCCCCGACCCTGCGCACCTGGCGTTCAGCGGCGGGCTGCACTACTGCCTCGGCGCCGCGCTCGCCCGCATGGAGGCGCAGGCGATGCTCACGGCGATCGCCGGCCGACTCGTCTGCCCTCGGCTGGTCGCCGACCCGCCCTACCGCACCAACATGACCCTGCGCGGTCCCTCGTCCCTGCGGGTCGCGTTCGACGAGGTGCAGCCCGCAGCGCATGCCACGTGAGGCGTCGCTGAGATCGACAGAATCTCTTCGCGCTCCATCCCGCGACCTGCAGGTTCGGCCGAAGAGGCGAAATTATTCTGTCGATCTCAGCGGCGTCACCTCGATGTCCGGCGCACGCAGGTGGTCCCCGGCCGCGACCACGCCATCGATCGCGGCGGCCACCCGCTCGAATGCGTAGAACACCTGGCGGTACGAGGCGCGAAACGGGAGGAAACCGGCTGTGTGCAGGGCGACGTCGCGATCGCGGTCCTCGTCGATCGCATCCCAGACCGCGTCTTCGGACGTGGAGTCGCACGATGGTCTCGGTGCCGGATTCGGCGGCGCCGTCCACCATCTGCAGCAGACGCTGCACCCGGCGCGGACGACCTCGAAGCAGTTCCTCTATCCGCGCGAGCGTCAGGAGCCGCCTGTTGACCACCGAGTCGAGGACAGCGACGAGCTCCTCCCCGTCGAGGCACCGGGTGGCGGCTAGGACGGCCGTCTCGACACCGTCGACGTGGTGCTGCGGCCCCGGCAACCGCTCGGCCTCCAGCGCCGAACAACGGTGGACCGCGGTGCCGGCGAACGGCCTGCCCCGGTAGCCGTTCGGCCGGACGTGGACGATCCGGCTCTGGCTCGGCGGCACCCAGACACCGTGGCGCGCAAGCGCCGACACCGACGAGACGACTCCGCCGGCCTGCACCGCCGTCGTGATCGCCTCGTCTGCGCTGCACGTGGCGAAGACCCCCGGGCACAGCCGCACCAAGGCATCACCGGCCACCAGCGTCCTGATCCGCGCGTCGTCGATGCCGATTCCCAGCAGCGCGCCCCGCTCCAGGATGCCGCCCGCCTCCGCGGCGAGCCGCTCCAGCTCTGGTTCCCCCATGGATCGGATGATGCCGCGCGCGACCACGCTCACCCGGGGCTCGAGCGCACTCCTGTGGATGGATCGGCTTCATCCACAGATTCACCCGGAAGGCGCACCGCCCCTTGACAAGGAGGTCACACCGCCGCCCACGCCTCGATCAGGCCACGGGCGATGGAGATGGAATTGGGCAGCAGCAGCGGCGAATCGGCGGCCTCGTCGGCCCAATCGCCGGCGGCCAGGGCCGCGCGGACCTCGGCGCGCGTGAACCATCGGGCCTCGGCGATCTCCCCGTCGTTGAACTGCAGGGGCGCGTCGCGATCCGCACGCGCCTCGAAGCCGAGCATCAGCGATCGCGGAAACGGCCACGGCTGGCTGGCGACGTAGGCGATATCGGTGGCCTCGATACCCACCTCCTCACGCAGCTCGCGCGCTACGCACTGCTCGAGGGACTCGCCCGGCTCGACGAAGCCGGCGAACAGCGAGAACCGGCGCTCGGGCCACACGCCCTGCCTGCCGAGCAGGACCGCGCCGGCACCGTCGTGCACCAGCGTGATCATCGCCGCGTCGGTGCGCGGGAACTCCTCCGCGCCGGTCGCGCTGTTCACCCGCACCCAGCCGCCGCGACCGGGCACCGTCGGCGCGCCGTCGACAGGCGAGAACGCTGCGCTCGCATGCCAGTTGAGCATCGCGATCGACGCAGCGACCACCGCCGCGTCGACGGGGGGAAGGCTCAGGCCGGCGAGCCGCAGGTCGCCCGCCGATCCGCCGTCGACGTCGGGCACCCGCACGGCGAACACCAGGCGGCCGTCGACGCGGCCCACCAGCACCGCGTCGTCGGGCCGCTGCGTCGAGACGTCCGCGCCGGGAACGTAGTCGAGGGCTCCACTCTCGGCGAGCGGGAACCGGCCACGGCGGTCGACGCGCACGACCGCGGCGGCGGGCCACGCCGAATCCAGCGCGTCGGCGTCGCCGCGGAGTTCGTCGGCACGATCGACGTGGTACCGGGACAGCAGCGGGGGCGAGGAGAGTTCGAAGGTGGGCACGGTCGCCATGTTAGGCCGCGGCCGCGGACGGTTCCGGGTCGCGGCTGACGAGCCATCGCGACGATCATGGCAGCCGCACCGACAGCGAGGACGAGGTCGATGAGGACGCCGTGGGTGCGGCGGCCGATGCGTTCCACGAGGTGGCGCGCGCCGATGGAGCCCAGCACCGCGGCGATGCCCATCACCGGCACCGCGACCCTGGGACCGTCCAGCCACACCAGGGCAGGCAGGAGCAGCAACGACGAGCCCGTCCCGACCACGCCGCTGAGCGCACCCGCGGCAATCGCGACGAGGAACACGAGGCCCAACGCCAGCATCCGAACCCCTTCGCCGACCGCCCGCGCCGCATGGCCGGGCGGCCGGGAACAACCCTGTACCGGCAGGTCGCCGAGGACCTGCGGAGCCGCATCGACCACTCGGAACCGGCACCCGGCGAGCGGCTCGTACCAGAGGCGCGGCTGGCGCCGGAATACGGCGTCAACCGGCTGACGATGCGGCGGGCGCTGGAGGAACTCGCTCGTGCCGGCGTGCTACGAACGGAGCACGGGGGTGGGCAGCTTCGTGGCCGTGCCGCCGGTGCGCCACCGAATAGACGACGGTGAGGCGAGCCTGTCGGAGTCGATGGCGCGCCGCGGGATCACGGTCCGCCATCGCGTCCTGGCGATCACCAGAGTGGAGCCGGATCGCAGCGCGCGGTTTCCCGACTGCGACGGTGGCGCCGTCGAGTTCCGCTTCATCCGGTATCTCGAGGACGAACCGTGGTCGGTCGGTACGGTTGCGTTGCCAGCATCGCTCGCACCCCTGGACTGGGACGGAAGTACCAGTGTGTTCGCGGCGATGAGCGCGCGGCACGAGCTGTCCATCAGGCGCTCCGAGCGCGCCTTCCGAGCCGGCCCCGCAACCCCGGACGACGCAGCGTGGCTCGGCATCGCCGTGGGGAGCGCACTGCTCGAACTCGAACTGCGCGGCCACAACGCCGACCAGCACGGACGCGTGATCGCCACCGTCGCGCATCGCATTCGGGGCGATCGCGCCGAATACGTGGTGGGGCTACCGCAGTAGACGTGGTGCGGCTACCGCAGTAGCCGCCGCGCGGGCTACCCGCCGCGGACGAACAGCAGCCGGTCCCCCGCCTCCACGACACCGACGGTGGGCGAGTCGACCCGGTACAGCCGCCCCGCTCGCACGACGCCCAACACGATGTTCGGCAGGTGCCGCGGCGAGCGGCCGACCTCGACGCGGGTCACCTCCCGCTCGGCGATGTTGAAGCCGTCCCCGGGCGACAGCAGGTCCTCGATCATCTCCACGACCGACGGTGTAGTGGTGGCCATCCCGAGCAGGCGGCCGGCGGTCTCGGACGATACGACCACCGAGTCCGCCCCGGACTGCCGCAGCAGGTGCACGTTCTCGGCCTCGCGGATCGATGCGACGATCTTCGCCTTCGGCGCGAGCTCGCGAGCCGTGAGCGTCACCAGTACCGCGGCGTCGTCCCGGTTGGCCGCGATGATGATCGCCCCGGCCCGGGGTGCGCCCGCGAGACGCAGCACGTCGGCCTTCGTCGCGTCGCCGCGGACGGTGACCAGCCCCTCCACCTCGGCGGCCTCGAGCACCGCGGTGTCGGTGTCGACCACCACGATCTTCCCGACGTCGACTCCGTCCGAGAGCATGGCATTGATGGCGGTCCGGCCCTTGGTGCCGTAGCCGACGACGATGGTGTGGTTGTGCACCGAGGACCTCCAGCGTTGGATCTTGAACGCCTGCCGCGATCGCTCGGTGAGGACCTGCAGGGTGGTGCCGACCAAGACGATCAGGAACAGGACGCGGAGCGGGGTGATCAGCACGACGTTCACCAGGCGTGCGCTCTGGGTGACGGGCGTGATGTCGCCGTAGCCCGTCGTCGACAGGGAGACGGTGGCGTAGTACAGGCAGTCGAGCAGCGTCAGGTAGCTCTTGGCGGTGTCGCGGTAGCCGTCCCGCTCGATGTACACGACCGCGACTGCGAGCGCGAGCGCCCCGAGCGCCACCAGCACGCGCATCGAGATGGCACGCCACGGGCTGGCGTCCCCGGCGGGTATCCGCAGGATGCCGACGAGCGCGTGGTCCGGCATGTCGGTCAGCTCAGCCTTGGGCCGCCGCCGGAACTTCGTTGCTGCCATTTCCTGCCTAGTCGTCCGTTATGGGATCTGTGCGAGCCTAGCCGCACCGGGCGACCCGACAGCCGCCGCCACGGCTTCGCGGCATCTGCCACAATCGCGACATGACCTCCACCGACCGGATCGCCCTCGGCATGGCCGGCTCCCTCGCGACGACGGGCGTTCTGCATTTCGTGGCACCGAAGCCCTTCGACGCGATCGTGCCGCCGCAGCTGCCGATCACGCCCCGCCAGGCGACGCAGCTCTCCGGCGTCGCGGAGCTCGTCTGTGCGGCGCTGCTCGCGGCGCCCCGCACCCGGCGGCTCGGCGGTGTCGCCGCGGCCGCACTGTTCGTCTCGGTGTTCCCGGCCAACGTCTACATGGCGCAGCAGTGGTCCGGCAAGCCGCTGCCGCTGCGTATCGGCGCCTACGCCCGTCTGCCCCTGCAGGTCCCGATGATCGTGTCGGCGGTGAGGATCGCTCGGGCTCGACCCGCCACCGTCGAACCCGAGTGACGGCGGCCCCGGCCCCGGCTCACCCCGCGCCCGCGCCGACGATCAACGCGCGCAGCCCGTCGTGGTCCAGTAGATCGGTGGGCGCGACCGTCTCGCCCGACCGGACGTAGAAGAACGCCGCGCGCACGGAGTCGAGAGACGTACCGTGCAACCGCGCCCAGGCGAGGCGGTACGCGGCCAGCTGCACGGCGGCGGCGCGCTGCTCGGCCGGTTCGGTGGGCTGTGCGCCGGTCTTCCAGTCGACCACGGTGAATCCGCCCGCTCGATCGCGGAACACGGCGTCCATGCGGCCGCGGAGCACCGTGCCCGCCACCGCGATCTCGAACGGCACCTCGATGTCGACCGGGGTGCGGGCCGCCCACTCGCTCTCCTCGAACCGACGCTGCAGCAGGGCCAGGTTCTCGTCGTCGCCCCCGGAGTCGGCCGCGCCGGGCAACTCATCGAGATCGAGAAGGCGCGACGCCCCGTAGCGCCGCTCGACCCACGCGTGGAAGGCGGTGCCGCGGCGCGCGTACGGGTTCGGCTTGTACGGCACCGGTCGACGCAGCCGCTGCGCGAACTGGGCTGGGCTGCGGCGTAACTCGACGAGCTGGCTGACGGACAGATCGTGCGGCAGCGCCACCTCCAGCTCCAACGCCGCGTTGCGCTCGCGCTCGGCGAGCAGCGCGGTCACGTCGGCGGCCCAGCCGTGCGGGTCATCGAGGTCGGACTCCCCCGCAGCCGGGGCCGCCGGTGTCGCGAGCTCCGCCAGCACCCGCTCGGCACCCGCGTCCACGGCGGGACGATGCGCGCCGAGGAAGTCCCGCGGCCACGGCGCGGTGACGGGCTCGGCCTCGAGGGGATTCACGGCGTCCTCATCCGGCTCGGGCGCCCACACCTCGACCGCGTCGGGTGCGCCGGCACGCGCCTCCTCGAGGAACCGCGACGGCGCCTTCGGCTTCTTCACGTCCTCGCTCCACCGGTGCCCGGACAGCAGTAGCACCTGCTCGGTGCGGGTCACCGCCACGTAGTACAGTCGCCGGTCCTCGTCCGACGACAGACTCCTGAGCGCGTCGCGATGCCGCTCCAGTGCCTCCTCGAGGTCCTTGCGGTTGGCGCAGCCGCCGAACTCGGCGCGCGGAACCCCTTCCCCCGCACCGGGGTCCACGTCACCGTTGGGCCCGGGCTCGGCGACGACGTCCCCGCGCAACGCGGGCGGGAGCTCTGCCGGGCTGGAGAGCCACGTGGGCAGCGCCCGCCCCGAGGGGAAGATCCTTTCGGACAGGTGCGGCACCACCACGACCTCCCACTCCAGGCCCTTCGCCGAGTGCACGGTGAGGATCTGCACGCGGTCGGCGGCCACCTCGACGTCACCGGGCGCGAGCCCGCCCTCCACGGCCTCGGCCGCCGCGAGGAAGGCCAGCAGGCCGGGCAGCGAGGCGTTGGGCCGTTCGGCGTAGGACACGACGACGTCGGCGAACGCGTCCAGATGCTCGCGGCCGGTGCCACCGCCGCCGACCTGTCGCGCGGCGCGGATGCGGGTCTCGATGCTCACGCCGAGCACACGCTCGGCCTCCGCGACGACCTCCGGCAGTGGGTGCCCGAGCCGCTGTCGGATGTGCCGCACCTCCCGGTCGAGGGAGCGGATCCGATCGAGACCGACGGCCGAATAGTGGTGCGCAGGGCCCGGATCCGCGATCGCATCGCCGAGGCCGGCCACGTCCAACAGCTCCGCCGGCAGGGTCGCATCGAGCGCGGCGTCGAGCTGCTCCCGAGTGCCGACGGTGCCGGCGGTCGCCCGCCCGACGGACGTCGCGATCCGCCCGGCCCGGTCCCACAGGGCACGCAGGTCGGCGGCGCCGAGCTGCCACCGCGGTCCGGTGAGCAGGCGCATGGCCGCGGTCCCGGCGAGCGGATCCGTGGCGAGTCGCAGCAACGCCACCACGTCCTGTACCTCCGGGGTGTGCAGCAGCCCGCCCAGGCCTACGACCTCGACCGGGATCCCTCGTTCTCCCAGCGCCGCGGCGAGCCCCGCAGAATCGGCGTTGCGGCGCACCAGCACCGCTGTGGTCGGGGGCGGGGCCGCCAGCAGGATCCGTTCGCGCCACAGCTCCGCGATCGCGTCGGCCACCCAGTCGCGCTCCTCGATCACCGTGGCGTGCAGAGCGATCCGGACATCCCCCTCGGGAGCATCGGGTCGAGCCCGCAGCGTAGACACCGGCACGCCTCGCTCCCGCAGTTCTGCCGACGACTGATTCGCGAGCCGCAGCGCCGCCTCCGGGTTGCGCCAGCTGGTGAGCAACTCTCGCCGCGGAGCGGGGCGCCCGTCCGGGAGCGGGAAGTCGGTGGTGAACCGGGGCAGATTCGCCGCGGACGCGCCGCGCCAGCCGTAGATCGACTGGATCGGGTCTCCCACGGCTGTGACCGCCGGGACCCGCTCGGCATCGGGCCCGGACGCTGTGCGTCTCGAGCCCGGCCACGCACCGAACACCGACGCCAGCAGCACCCGCTGCGCGTGTCCGGTGTCCTGATACTCGTCCAGCAACACGGCGCCGAATCGGCGTCGCTCGATCGCGGCGACGTCCGGGTGCCCCAGCGCGAGTCGCGCGGCAAGGCTCATCTGCGAGCCGAAGTCGAGTACCTCGCGTGCCCGCATCTCCGCAGCGACGGCCTGGACCAGCGGGATCAGTTCGCGCCGCTCCACCTGCACGTCGCCCTGCTTCTCGAGCGCTTGACTCACCGCCTGCCGCTGCCGCGGGCCGGGCGGCAGCGTGAGGATGAGCCGCTCGAGCTCTCGGTCGGCATCGAGGATCTGCTCGGGGTCGACCAGGTGGTCGGCGAGCGAGGACGCCAGGCCGAGGACGAACTGGGTGAGCGATGCGGGGGTGCGGTCGGTGTCCAGCTCGCCGTCCCAGCCGGTGACCACGTCGTAGGCGATCTGCCAGCGTTCGGTCTCGGAGACCAGTCGCACCGACGGCTCGACGGGCAGCAGCATGCCGTAGTCGCCGAGCAGCCGACCCGCATACGTGTGATATGTACTGATCTCGGGTTCGACGGTGCGCAGTAACACCCGCAGCTCACCGCTCGGGTCGAGCCTGTCGGCCACCGGTGCGGCGGCGAGTCGCGCAAGCCGTTTGCGGACGCGGATCGTGAGCTGCTGCGCAGCCTTCCGCGTGAACGTCAGACCGAGCACCTGATCGGGCGTGACGTAGCGGTTGGCGATCAACCACACGACACGGCCGGCCATCGTCTCCGTCTTGCCGGCGCCGGCGCCGGCGACGACGAGGCCCGGTTCGAGCGGCGCCTCGATCACGTCGCGCTGCTCGTCGGTGGGACCGAACGCCTGGCCGAGCTCCTCGGCGAGACGGTCGGCGGAGATCAGCGGCGGGTGTGGGAAGCCGACGGTCCGACGGTCAGTCATCGGTCACCGCCCGTCCGCGTTCGACGGCGGGACAGCAGGCCGCGGCATCGCAGTGCGCGCACACCGGGCCGAGGGTGGCGATGAACCGAGGCCCCCGCGTGGCCTGCGCCGCGTGCCGCATCACCGACAGCCACTCGTCGACGTCGGCGGGCGTCAGCGCGGGCTGGATACGTTCCGCCGCACCGGTCTTCGCCTCTTTGGCGACGTATACAAGCCTACCGCCGCCGGGCTCCGCCGCCGGATCGACGACGGCCGGGTCCACGCCGCCGTGCGCGAGCGCGGTCTGATAGGTCCGCAACTGCGGGTTGGCCTCGGCATCCGCCTTGGTGGGCACTGTGCGTCCGGTCTTGAGATCGATCGGGACGGGCCGGCCGAGCGGATCACACTCGAGCCGATCGATGCGGCCGCGGACCCGCAGGTCGGGGCCCTCGGTGTCGCCGGCGGGGATGACAGCGTCGATGGGCACCTCGACCGCCACCTCGGTGAGGTCGGTGCGGGTCGCGGCGAGCCACGCGCGCAGGTTCTCGAGCATCCCCTCGGTGCGCGCGAGTTCCCGGCGTGCGAACCAGTCGGCGTCGAGATCTACCCGCTCCCAGACTTTCTGGAGCGCCGCGCTGACCTCCTCCTTCGGGATGCGGCCGGCCACGGCCTGCGCGAGCGTATGCACCAGGTTGCCGGTCACCTGCTGCGTCGAGTTGCCGTCACGGCCACCGAACCGTTGGATCATCCAGCGCAGCGCGCAGGCCTCCAGGGCCTCGACGTTGGACGGGGACAGCACGACGGGGCCGTCCTCGGGCCGCCACAGCGGGTCCTCGGTGCTGGCGCCCGGAAATCCATACCACGACGATGGGTGCGCCCCGGGCACTCCGGCATCCGCGAGACGCGCGAGTTGTCTTGCTGCATGAGCCTTCTCGTCCGGGTTATGACTCCCGCCGTCCGGCTCCGACACCACCGCGCGCAGGGTCGCGACCATCGTGCGCAGATCGAGGGCGACGACGGGTTCGGTCTCGACGGCGGGCGTGTACGTGTCCGGGTCGTCCGCGAGCGTGGGCGCCAGGCCCTGCAGGAACCGCGACGGCACGAGCTCGCCGTCGCCGTCGGCCGAGTCGACCGCGGTGAGCAGCAGCCGGGTGCGTGCCCGCGAGCACGCGACGAGCAGCAGCCGCCGTTCCTCCGCGAGCAGTGGCAACGACCGGGACACCGTCGCCAGCGACGCGGGTGGCAGCCCGTCGAGCACGTCCACCAGGTCCTGCGTGCCGAGCAGCCCGCCGCGCAGCCGCAGGTCGGGCCAGCGGCCCTCCTGCAACCCGGCGACCGCCACGACCTCCCATTCCCGGCCGATCGCACCGTGCACGCTGAGCAGGGTGACGCCCGTGGAGGTGGCCTCCGAGGTCCGGTTGCGACCGCGCGGGATCTGGAGTTGCTCGATGTACTCGACGAACCGCGCGACGGACGCGGTAGGCAGCGTGTCGGTGAAATCGGCTGCGGCGTCGAACAACCCGAGTACGGCATCGAGATCACGGTCGGCCTGCTCGCCCAGAGACCCGCCCCGCAGCGCCAGCCCCGACCATCGAGTGGCGAGGCCCGTGGTCGCCCACGCCGCCCACAGGGCCTCCTCGACGGAGCCGGCGGCGGCGCGCGTCGCCGCCACCACCTTCGCGACCCGCAGGACCGGCTCGGCCTCGAGCTCCGTGAGCGCTGCGCGGTACGGCGCGAAGTCGACGGCGCCGATGAGGATGTCGCGCAGCAGCTGGGCAGAGCCACGCTGTTCGGCTGGGTCGACGCGGCGGATCGCCCGCCGGACCCGGCGCAGGGTGAGCGGGTCACCGTCGCCGACGGGGCCCGACAGCAGGGTGAGCGCGTCGGGCGCCTCGACCGAGCCCGGATCGCCCACGATCCGCAGCACCAGCAGCAACGCATGCACGACGCGCTGCTGCGCGAGCGGCACGTCGTCGGACGGCACCGTGACCGGTACGCCCGCATAGGCGAGCGCGCGGCGCAGCGGCGCGATCGACGCGGACACCGAGCGCACCACGATCGCCATGTCCGCCCACGGGATCCCGTGCGTGACGTGCTCACGACGCAGCATCGCGGCGATCGCGTCGGCCTCCTTGGCCGGCGTCGAGAAGACCCGGATCGCGGAATCGCCCGCGCGCCGGCGCTCGGCGGCGGTGGCTGCGAAGCGCTGCGGCAGCCGTGCGGACACGCGGTTCACTGTGGCCGCGATCTCGTCCCCGAACCGGAAGCTACGCTCCAGCAGAATGTCCCGGCCGCGCTGGACGTCCATGCTCTGGAGGAACCGGGTGGCCGCACCCCGGAACGAGAACACCGCCTGATCCGGGTCGCCCGCGATCACCGTGAGTTCGGTACCCGTGCCGAGCAGCCGCACCAGGGCGGCCGCCAACGGATCGAGGTTGTGCGCGTCATCGACGAGCAGGAAGCGGATGCGCTCGCGCTGCTGCGCAAGCAGGCCGTCGTCCGAGGCGAGCGCAGTTACCGCGGCATCGATCAGTTCGGCGGCGTCGACGGCAGGAGCCACCGCCTGCGGCCCGGCCGACCCGACGGAGCCCCGCAGCAGCGTCGTCTCCTGGTACTCGCGGTAGGAGCGCGCGGCCGCGACCCATTCGTCGCGCTCGTGCTCGCGCCCCATCCGCTCGAGTTCCTCGGGCCCGATGCCTCGCTGTGCAACCTGCGCGAACAGGTCACGCAGCGCCACCGCGAAGCCGTTCGTCGCGAGCGCGGGGCGCAGCCGCTGTGGCCACCACCATGCGCCGTCTGTGACATTGCCCCGCAACAGCTCCCGGATGACCGCGTCCTGCTCGGATCCGGTGATCAAGCGCGGCGGCGGCTCGCCGTTGCGGATCGCCGCCAGTCGCAGCACGGCGAACGCGAGCGAGTGCACCGTCCGCACCAGCGGCTCGTGCGTGGCGTGGGCGCGGCCACCGTCGGGCGCGGTGGCGAGGACGCGTGCCGAGACGTCGCGCCGAAGCCGCTGGACCGCGAGCTTGCTGCCGGTCAGCAGCAGCACCGACTCCGCATCCACGAGCGGGTCGGTGAGCTTGGCCACCGCGATGTCCACCAGCGCCGACGTCTTGCCCGTACCAGGCCCTCCCCGGATCCGATAGGGCGACCACCCGCCGGTGTCGAGCGGCAGGGCTCCGCTGGCCGGGGCCATCAGCTCGGCGACCGGTCCGCCCCACTCGCGCGGCGGCGGCGCCTCGGGACGGTGGTAGGCGAGGGTGACGCGCGGCCGCCGGTGCCGCGCCGCGCCCTCCTCCCGCGCGCCCGTGTCTCCTGTCATCGTCTCCACCTCCCTCGCTCGATCTACCCGAATCAGATCACACGGGTACGACAGGATCGGCGAGCGCAGGTCAGACATCGAGCATCGCCAACAGCAGGCGGCACTACCGCTGTGCGGGGCCCACCCGCGTCGAAGCCCGACCTCAGCTTCGACCGTCGGCGAGTCACCGTCGTCCGAGTCCGTCGCCGTCGCCGCCTGGATCATGGGCGACGGCCACCGGGCGATCGGCAGGTGGATACGATCTGTCGGTGGATAGACCGCGGCGGCACACTCACCTGAGCCGGGCGGCGACGGCGCCGGGCGCCCTGCTTGTTCCGATACCGCTTGTTCCGATACCGCACGCAGGTCGGGACGCGTACCGCGAACCACTCCCCGGGCAGCTCCCACAGCGGTCCCGCTCCGGCGACACTCGCCGTCTGCCTATCCGGCTGCCCGTGAGGTTGATTACGAGTTGCGCAGCCGATTGGTGCTGATAAATTTCTGGTTTGTGATCGGTTGCTCGGGATCTCGCCGAGCGCGGGTGCCGACGGTCGGCACTTCGGAGAGGCGGGGAGCGTGGATGTAGAACGCGCGCGACCCGACCGCCCGACGGAATCGGCTGACGGCACGGAGTATCTGCCGGACGCGAGCTATCTCCTGGACTCGCGTTTTCTGATGCGCTACACGCGCGAGTGTCTGTTGGTCCACCAAGCACCTCCGGAGGATCCGTCCGATCGTCGGATCGTGTACGCGAACGAGCCGCTGTGCGATCTGCTGGGTGTCGTGTCGGAGAAGGAACTGTTGGGTAGACCCATCCTGGACTTCGCCCATCCCGAGTCGGCGCCCGCGCTCCGGGTGCCGATCACCGCGAAGAAGCTCGGCAGCTTCGTGCCGCCGCGGGAAGCGATTCTGCTGCGGGCTGATGGGACAGCGTTCCGGGCGGAGATCGCCGCGGTGAGCATTCTGTGGGAGAACGGCAGGATCGCGACGCAGTCGATGGTGTGGGACCTGACCGACCGGGACGAGAGCATCGATCACCGACTGGCGTTGGAGCACACGCAGGGCGGGGTGCTCGTGTATCAGGACGATCGGGTGGTGTGGATGAACCGGGCTGCCCGGGACATGGCGGGGGCCTCCACCGATCGGGACGTGATCGGACGGCAGATCGCCGATTTCTTGCATCCAAACGCCGTGTCGGAGACCTTGAAACGTCGGGCGATGCTGCTTGAGATCGGCGACGTTGCACCGCAGCGTGAGCTGCAATTGTTGCGGCTGGACGGGACCCAGTTTCCAGGAGAGCTGGTTGCCGTCCGTACCCAGTGGCAGGGCCGGCCTGCGATCCGGGTGATGGTCCGGGATCTCACCGACCGCGCCGAGAGCATCGATCACCGGCTGGCGGTGGAGCACACTCTCGACGGCCTGTTCGTGCACCAGGACGGCCGGATCGTCCGGATGAACCGGGCCGGTGTCGTCATGGCCGGAGCCACCAGCGAGGAGCAGATGCTGGGCCGCCCACTCACCGACTTCGTACACCCCGATGCGATCCCCGCGATGCAGCGGCGGGTGGCGGCGTTGACGAAGGTGGGCGATGTGGCGCCGGCGATGGAGGCGACCCTGCTACGGCTGGACGGCACCCCGGTTCTCGCGGAGGTGGTCGCCGTCCGCACCCAGTGGCGGGGTCGGCCGGCGATCCAGGCGGCTGTGCGGGATCTCTCCGATCGGGCCGAGCGCCGTCGCACGGAGCGGGAGATGAAGACGATCGTCGAATCGCTCGACGAGGGTGTCGCGGTCGTGGACCGCGACTCGCGGGTGGTCCGGGCGAATCTCTCGGCGCGGCGGATCCTCGGCGTGCGGGATCAGGATCTCGTCCAGCCGTTCTTCTGTCAGTCGATCCGTCTCCACGAGCACAGCGGCGACCCGGTGGCCACCGACACTCACCCCGTGACCGAGGTTCTCCGCACCGGCGTTCCGCGTACCGGGCTGGTGTATCGGATCGACCGCCGGGGCCACGCGGTCTGGATCAGTGGCAGCGTGCGGCTGCTCGAGCCGGACGACCCGCACTCGCCTGTCCTGGTGTCCTTCGCCGACATCACCGTGCAACACGCCGCCGCCGAGCAGGCCAGGTACGACGCGAGCCACGACCCGTTGACCGGGCTGGCGAACCGAAACCTGTTGCAGACACGCCTCGACGCCGCACTGGCCACCGCCCGGAGCACCGGGGCATCGGTCGCGGTCATGTTCTTCGACCTCGACCGATTCAAACGGGTCAACGACACCTTCGGCCACCACCACGGCGACGCCGTCCTCGTCGAGACCGGCCGCCGCGCCCGGGTGTGGGCACGGACCGGCGACTGCGTGGCCCGCGTCGGCGGCGACGAATTCGTCGTCCTCGTCGCCGACGGTGTCACCGATGTCGCCGACGCCGAGCGACGGGCCCACGCCCTCAGGGCGCGGCTGACCCGTCCCCTGTACCACCACGGCGAGCAACACCACATCAGCGCCAGCATCGGCGTGGTCGTCCTCCCGCCCGGCGAGCCCCGCGCCGCCGCCGAGATCCTTCGAGAAGCCGACGCGGCGATGTACCAGGCGAAGAACCAGACCCGCCTGCCCAACAGCGACGGCAACCCGGTCCACGTCATCAGCCTGCGCAGACGGGGCGACACGAACCACTAGCCACACCTTCATCGCAACCGGATCCAGGCAGTCCAGGCTCGGCCGAGACCCTCATTCCGCGACACACACCGTCGCGGACCGACCGCGCACGCAGCCGACTATATGAGGTCCGGTGTGTCCCCGCGGTCTCCCATACACTCCTGCGCATTCCAACAGGGATGCGCCCCTGCGGAATCCGTTCGTCAGGGGCCGGAAAGGAATACACTAAAATGCACACACAGACCACACCGATAAAGATCACCGGAATCGGCGCAGTCACCGGCTACGGAGTCGGCCGCGAGAAACTGTGGGACGGGCTGATGTCCGGCAAGCCCGCCGCGCACTTACACCCCGGCTACCTGCCGGACGGGGCCGACGCCTGGCTCGCCCGGATATCCGAGGACATGCTCCCCGCCGACGGGCAGAGTCGATACGCCCGCGCACTGCGGATCGCGGTCACCGAGGCCGTCGCCGACGCCGAAGCCCGCGGCTGGACTCCCGGCCCGGTTGTCGGCATGGTCAACGCCACCGCGACCGGTGACGTCGACGTCTGGCGTGACCTGCACTCTCGCGCCGGCCGCGGGCGCGACAGACGGGGGTTCATTCAACTATTACCATCGACACCGCTGTCGGACTTGATGCGCGCCAACGACTGGCATGGTCCAGTCAACAGCATCTCCGCAGTGTGTGCCGGCGGCGGCAATGCCCTGCTCCAGGCCCGATCCTGGCTCAACGATGGTCATGCCACCGATGTCGTGGTGGTTGGTACCGATCTGCTCGCCACACCCGAGATCCTCGCCGAGTTCGTCCAACTGGGAGTCGCAGTCACCGATATCGACCCGCTCGACGCGTGCCGCCCCTTCCAAGAAGGCAGCCGGGGATTCGGCTTCGGCGAAGGATCCGTCGCGATGGTGTTGACCCGACGCAGCGCGCAACCATACGCACAGCTGCTCGGCGGTTCCATGTCCCACGATGGCCACCACGCTACGAACATCGACCCCTCCGCCGAGCAGGTGATGCGGTGCGCCGCCGAAGCCCTGCGCGACGCGGGGGTGCAGCCCACAGACATCGGCTACTTCAACGCTCACGGACCAGGTACCGCCCAGTGCGACGCCGCCGAGACCCGCATGCATGCCGAGATCCTCGGCGGGGCGGCAGCGATCTTCTCCGTGAAACCTCTCGCCGGGCATTGCCAGGGCGGTGCCAGCGGCACCCTTGAAGCGAGCGTGTCCGCTCTCGCGTACGACCGCGGCACTATCCCCGCGCCACACCGCGTCGCCGACGGGCACCCCCGTCTACTCGACGGGCCCACCCCCGCCACCGACGGACTCACCCTCAAGTCGTCACTCGGCATCGGCGGACACAACTCCTGCGTCGTGCTTGGACCGCCCGCTCGATAGCACGGACCGCGCACCACCTCGCAACGCCGCCTGGGTCGCCGACCGGCTCAGGCGGCGGAGTGGGTGCACGAGTCCGGTACCGAACGCTGCGCTGCCGACCCCGGTCGCGTGCGCCGACGAGCATCAGCTGTCGATGCCGTCCACGCCACGGTCGACGACGTAATCGCGCTGGCGCTGCAATACCTCGACCTCGTACCGATCGTAGAAGTCAGCCCGCCCCGGATCTGGGCGAGCACATGGTCGGCGTCGTTGCGCCAGGCGGCGGGGCTCGCCTCGTCTGAAAAGCGGATCATGCTCACCTGATCCTCGCCGGTGGTATCGGTCCAGACCGTGCTGCCGAGGTAGCCCGGCATCCGCGACACGATCTCCGTCATCCGGGAATCGCACCGGGCAAGGGCCTCGACGTCGACGTCGGAACGCAGCCGCAGTCGTATCAGGACAACGATCATGCGGCGGCCGCCGGCCCGGGATGCACGTCGAACACGCTGTGGAGGACGCGAAGATCCGCGTTGCCACCGGCGTGGATGACGGCGATCCGCCGCCCGCGGTTGCGTCCACGTTCCCCAACTGCTACGGCGAGCCCGCGTGCGCCGGCGGGCTCGGCCGGATTATGCGCGGCTCGATGAGCCAGGACCGTCGCCGCGGCGGCCTCCTCCTGGCTGAGCCGGAGGATTCGGTCGACGCCCTTCGAGATGGCCGCGACTAAGCGCTCTGCGGCGTGTTCGGATGCGGCCTGAAAATCGGCTCGGTGCAGCGACATCGGATCCGGATGCGATCGTCATGGTCTTCGTCGTTCTCGTTCTCATGGGACACAGGCGACACTGCCCGATCATCGGGCGCTCCGTCGATATCCAGTCGGAAAGAGCTGAACCTCACCCACCTGCCGGGCGAACGGCGCGAGTTGGTTCTCAAACGAACCGTCAGCGAGGCGAGGACCGTCATCGGGACGGTCGGGCAGCTCCGAAGGTCTTCGGACCTGCCGAGACGGTTCAGGGAACGAGGAAAGTCGAGTAGCAGCTGCTCGCTGGATGTTTCCCGAAGTAGGCCGACCGCAGAGGGGTACTGTGCGCGCATGCTGAACGTCCACCGTTATGGGCCCTGGCAGGGCTCGGCCGGGACCCCGGTCGTCCTCGCGATCCACGGCGTCACCGGCCACGGCGCACGCTGGCGCGAGTTCGCCGACAGCGAGTTGCGCGGCGTGCGGGTCCTGGCGCCGGACCTGCGCGGCCATGCGCGGTCGACGTGGGAGCCGCCGTGGAACTTCGAGCAGTTGGTAGCCGACTTGGTGGAGGTACTCGAGGAGGAGCCGCTCGGACCGGTCACGGTGGTCGGCCACTCGCTGGGCGGCGCGCTGGCCTGCCGGCTGGCGCAGGCGCGTCCCGACCTCGTGTCGGCGCTGCTGCTGGTCGACCCGGCGCAGGGTCTCGACGCGGCGATGTGCCTGACGATCGCCGAGGAGACGGTGGCCCACTTCGACTTCGGCTCGGTCCAGGAGGCGCGGGACGACAAGACCTCAGGCGCGTGGGCGAACGTGCCGAGCGAGATGCTCGACACCGAGATCGCCGAGCACCTCGTGCGCCGCGACACGGGGCGCTGGGAGTGGGACGTGTCCTGCCCCGCGGTGGCTGCGATGTGGGGCGAGCTGGCGCGGCCGGCTGTGCCGCCACCCGCAGGGATCCCGACGACGGTACTGCGCGCGGCGCGGGCGCCGTTCGTCACGGACGCGGTGGTGGCCGTGCTCCCCGAAAGCGCCCGGGTGATCGTGGTGGATTCCGATCACATGGTGACGCAGGAGCAGCCTACGATCGCGGGCGAGCACCTCCGTCGACTGATGGGACCGAGATCGTGACCGACGCACAACAGGATCGGACCGATACCGGCGTCACCGCCGCGACCGAAGTCCTCGCTGCGCTCCCGACGGTGCGCGGCTGGCAGGAGGACCTCTACCGCGACCTACACCGACACCCCGAACTCTCGCACCACGAGACCCGAACGGCCGGCATCGTCGCAGAACGACTGCGCACCAGCGGATTCGACGTGCACGAGGGGCTCGGCGGCACCGGCGTCGTCGGCATCCTCCGGAGCGGCGACGGCCCGACGGTGCTGCTCCGCGCTGACATGGACGCCCTCCCCGTCACCGAACAGACCGGACTCGACTACGCGAGCCGGACCGACGGCGTCATGCACGCCTGCGGCCACGACACCCACGTGACCTGCCTCCTCGGCGCCGCGGCGCTCCTGGCCAGCGCGCGCGACCGCTGGTCGGGGCGGCTGGTCACGGTGTTCCAGCCGGCCGAGGAGGTGGGCGGCGGAGCGCAGAGCATGGTGGACGACGGCCTCGTCGACCTGGTCGGACGCATCGATGTGGCACTCGGGCAGCACGTGGTGCCGGGCCCCGCAGGGGTCGTCGCCACACGGCCCGGACCGGCCTTCGCCGCGTCGGACGTGCTGCGGGTGACGGTGTACGGGCGCGGCGGCCACGGCTCGATGCCGGACCGCTGCGTCGATCCGGTGGTGCTCGCCGCGATGATCGTGATCCGGTTGCAGACCATCGTGTCCCGCGAGGTGTCGCCCACCGAGACGGCGGTCGTCACCGTCGGGCGGATCGTGTCCGGCACGAAGGCGAACGTCATCGGCGACCACGCCGTCTTGGACGTGAACGTGCGCAGCTACAGCGAGGAGACCCGCGCCCGGATCCTGGCTGCGATCCGGCGCATCGTGGTCGCCGAGTGCCAGGCGTCCGACTCGCCGCGCGAGCCCGACATCGAGCCGGTCGAGAGCTTCCCGGTCACGGACAACGACCCGGACGTCACGAAGCGCGTCGCGGATGCCTTCACGAAGTTCTTCGCCGAACGCGCCATCGACCTCCCGCAGGTACCCGCCAGCGAGGACTTCGGCGACATCCCGAAGGCGTTCGGCGCGCCGTACTCGTACTGGGGTTTCGGCGGAATCGATTGGGACACCTACGCACGGGCAATGGCCGCCGGCACCGTCGCCAGCGATATCCCGGCGAACCACGCGCCGACGTTCGCGCCCGTCGTGCAGCCCACCCTGGACACCGGGACGCAGGCGCTCGTGGTCGCGGCGCTCTCCTGGCTGTAGGGGCGCGGCCGCCCGGCGACACTTTCCTACACCTGCGTATCAATTGATGATAGCGTCGGGTCATGAACCTCTCGTCCGGCGCCCTACGGACCACAGACCTCGGCTTCTTCGGGCCGGACTCGCCGACGTGGCGGGTGTGGTCGTCCCCCACGTCCATCATCGGATTCCAGCGGTCGGTGGTGCTCGAGCACTTCGACGCGAATCTCACCGCCGCGGTGGCAGACTCGGCCGGCATCTAGACCGACCCGTTCGGTCGGCTCGACCGCACGCTGTCGTACTTCCTGCTGGTCGCGCTGGCCGACGGACGGACCGCCGTGGGCGCCTCGGAGCACCTGACCGACGTGCACGCGAAGGCGACCGGCATCGAGCCCGTCGCCGGTCGCCGCTACGCCGCCAACAACCCGGCGTCTCAGCTGTGGATCCACGTGACCGGCTGGCACTCGGTCCTCAAGTGCTACGAGATGTACGGACCCGGCCCGCTCTCCGCCTCCGAGGAGGCGCGCTACTGGCGCGACTGCGTGGTGGCTGCGGAGCTGCAGACCTGCGATCCCGCGGCGGTTCCGACGTCCCGCGACGAGGTCCGCCAGTACTTCGCTCACGTCCGGCCGTCACTGTGCCTGACCGAGCGCGGCCGGCGGGCGATGCACTACCTCCTGCGCACCGACGGTCACGGTCCACGCGTGCGGATCGGCAGCTCGCTGCTGGCGCCCGCGACCATCGCGACTCTGCCCGCGTGGATGCGCGAGATGGGCGGCTTCGAGCAGTGGGGCGTGATCGACCGCGGCTACCGCCTGCCGGTCCGGGCGACGATGGGCGCGTTCGCCCTGCGCAACGGACAGGGCACCGCCGCGTTCACCCGCCTCCTCGCCCCGCATACCGCCGATATCCTGCGGCGTCACCGCGCTCAGGGCGCGGAGCCGGCCGGGCTCGACACCGTCACCCCCGCAGCGGCCAGGCAGCGCTACGGTCGTAGGACCGCGGCCGTGTGACGCACTTCCTACGGGAGCGTATATTCGGCCGGTGTGATCGGCTATGAGCTTCGCGACAGGGTCGCGATCATCGAATTCCAGCGCCCCGAGGCGCGCAACGCCCTCAACCCGGAGGTGCTGGCCGGGCTGATCGCGGCGTTCGACCGCGCCGTGGCCGACGAGGCCTTCGTCATCGTGCTGACCGGGCAGGGCAGCGCGTTCTGTGCCGGTGCCGACCTGCGCTCGGGGGCGGTACTGGACAAGGGCTTCGCCACCGACGTGATCGATTTCTACGTCCGGGCGGAGAAGCTCGACCAGATCGTGGTCGCCGCCCTCAACGGTCCGGCGGTGGGTGCGGGCGTGCAGATGGCGATGATGGCGGACCTGCGGGTCCTCGACCCCAGCGCGACGATTGCGATCCCGGCCGCCAAGCTGGGCGTCACCATCGACAAGTGGACGCTGCGTCGCCTCGAGAACCTGGTCGGCGGCGGCCACGCCCGCAGCATCCTGATGGCCGGCCGCAAGTACGACGCGCAGACCCTCGAGCAGCTCGGCTTCGCCAACCTGATCGGCGACCGCGCGGCCGCGCTCGAGTTCGCCCGCGGCCTGACCGCGATGGCCCCGCTGTCGCTGCGCAACTACAAGGCCCTGTTCAAGAACGACTACGCCCGCGAGACGGTGACCGCCGCCGAGCAGGCGCGTCTGCACGCCGTGTGGGACTCCGAGGATCTCAAGGAGGCCGTGATGGCCCGGTTCGAGCGGCGTGACCCGGTCTTCCGTGGCCGCTGAAGCCCCTGCCCCCCACTCCCCCGCCCGTGCCCGACGCGCCGAGCACCTCGGTCCGGCCCGCCGCCGCCCGCAGATCCTCGACGCCGCGCTGGCGATCGCGATCGCCGACGGGGTCGACGCCGTCACCGTCGCAGCGGTCGCGCGCCGCATGCAGGTGACCCGGCCCGTGGTGTACGCCTGCTTCACCGACCGCAAGACCCTGCTGGACGATCTGCTCCACCGGGAGGAGGACCATCTCCGCGACGCCGTACTCGCGTCGCTGACGCCGCGCAAGGTGTACGCCGACGCCGACGTGTTCATCGAGGGGTTCACCACGCTGCTGCGGTCGGTCGCGGCCCGGCCGCAGGCGTGGCGACTGCTCTACAGCAACCCCGACACGGAGGTCGCGCACCTGTTCGGTCGGGGCCGGGCCGCCGCGATCGCGCGATGCACGGCGATGCTGCGCCCGACGCTCACGGCGTGGGACGTCGCCGACGCCGACCGGAAGCTACCCGCGCTCGTCGAGCTCTGGGTCAGTTCGGGCGAGGCGGCGGTCCGGACGCTGCTCGCACAGGAGGGACAGCAGCGGGTCGACGAGCTGGGGCGGCTGTTCGGCGTCGCGGTCTATCACGCGCTCCGGTCGGCCTGAGCCAGCGCCCGCTCGGCGCGCTCGCGCCACCATCGTTCCCGCTCCGGCGTCGCCCGCAACCGCTCGAGCAGTGCGGGATCCGGCGACGGCGCCCGCTCCGGTACGGCGATCACGCCGCCGGCCGACCGCGACGACCCGGTGGCCACGACGTCGGAGGCGAAGAGCGACAGCGTATCCAGGCCGCAGGCGTGGTCGAGCGTGGGCAACGCACCGGCAAGCCGCAGCTGCGCCGCGAGGCCCACGCTGGTCTCGAGCGCCGACGACACCACGCACGCTAGCCCCGTCGACTCCGCGACGGCCAGCCCCCGGCGCACCCCGCCCAGCGGTGTGGCCTTGATGATCGCCACGTCGGCGACATCCCGGGCGCGTGCATCGAACGGGTCGACCGCGCGCCGGATCAGCTCGTCGGCAGCCAGCGGAACACTGGTGCGGCCGTGCAGAACCTTCATCTCATCGTATGTGGCACAAGGCTGTTCGGCATACTGCAGCCCGCCGGCGGCGCGGTCGAGCAGGCGGAGGTTCGCGGCGGCCTCCTCGACGCCCCAGGCGCCGTTGGCATCCACGCGAATCGCGCCCGTCGGGCCCAACGCGTCGCGGACCGCGGCCACGCGCTCGACGTCGGCGGCGATCCCCGACTCGTGCGCCACCTTGACCTTGACGGTGCGGCACCCCGAGCGCCGCACCCGCTCCGCCGCCTGCTCGGGTTCCACCGCGGGGACGATGCAGTTGACCTCGACGCGGTCCCGGACCGGCGCCGGCCAGCCGGTGTGCGTCGCCTCGACCGCGGCCGCCATCCACACCGCGGCGACCGCATCGTCGTAGTCGTCGAACGGGCAGAACTCGCCCCAACCCAGCGGGCCGCGCAACAGCATCCCCTCGCGCACGTCGATGCCGCGGAACCGCGCCGGCATCGGAATCGCGTACACCAGCACCTCGTCGAAGTCCGCCAGCCGCATGACGTCCAGACTACGGTCGAGACCATGGGACGGATCACCGACCGGGACGTGGAGGCGGTGCGGGCGTGTGTGGCGTCGATCCCACCGGGCCGGGTCATGACCTACGGGGACATCGCAGCGGTCGTCGGGCTCGCGTCACCGCGCATCGCCGCTGCGATCATGCGTGCGGACTCGGCGGACCTGCCATGGCATCGGGTGATCCTCGCGAGCGGCCGGCCGGCGCCGCACATCGCGACGCGCCAGCTCGCGGCGCTCCGCGCCGAGGGGGTCCTCGCTGACGACGGCCGGATCCCGCTCAGGCGCGTCCGCTGGCTGCCCGAACCGCCGTGAACCGCGCGGCGACCAGCTCGACGACCTCGGGTGCCACCCCGAGCGGGGCGGTCACGGCGTCGGCGCCGACGTCGTGCAGCCGCGCATGGAACAGCCCGGGTGCCAGCTGGTAGGACGCCACGAACACCCGTCTCGGCGCCGCCCGCAGCCGTGCCACCTCGTCGGACACCAGCGGCTCGCCGGCGGCCTGGAAACCGTGCGCCACATCGTCGCCCACCCGCTCGGCGAGCAGCGCGGCCATCGCCGCGACGTCGGCCCGCGCCCGCGGGTCGGAGGATCCCGTGGCGCCCAGCACGATTCGATCCCCCGGACGCCAGTCGACCGCGCGCAGCCGCCGCACGAGTGCGTCGGCGAGCAGCGGGTCGGGGCCGAGCGGGGCGGTGACCGTCACCTCCGGGCGTCCACTCGCCGCCACGTGGCGCGGCAGATCGGTGTGCACGTGGTAGCCGGCCGCGAGGAAACAGGGGACGACGACGGCGGCGCCGTCCCCCTCACCCAGCACCTCCGACGGTGACGGGCCCAGCACGTCGACGAACGCGACCCGCACCGTCCCCACCCGGCGTGCGACAGCACGGGCCAGGTCGCCCACGGCTTGCACGCCGCGCACCGACCGGGTGCCGTGCGCCACCATGATGCGATCGGGTCCGGCCGAATCGGATCGGCTCAGAGCAACCACCGCACGAGGTCGGTGGCGTGCTGCAGCCCCGGGAACGCCGCGGCGGTCGACCGCGGGTGCAGGGCGTGCACCGAGAGCCGGAAGATGAGCGCGCGCAGCACCATCTGCGGCCACTCCGGCAGGTCGCGCCAACGCACCAGCAGGTCGTCGTCGGCGCCGCCCCACGCGAGCGCGTCGACCACGATCACGGCGGCGGCCCAGGAGGCCGGGCGCCAGTAGGGGGTGATGTCGGTGATGCCGGGCGCAGCCGCGCCGGCGAACAGGACGGTGCCGAACAGGTCGCCGTGCACCAGCTGCGGCGACGACGCGACGGGCGTGCGTAGAGCGGCCAGCTCGCGGACGAGCTCGACGGAGTGCTCGGCATCGGGCGAGAGGTCGATGAGCGCCCCCATCTTGCGCGCGACGGTGAGCGGGTGCTCCTCCCACGCGGCGCGATCCGCGAAGCCGAAGATGTCGACGTCGGTGAACGGCGCGACCGGGGACGCCAGCAGGAAGCGCGGGCGGTCGAGCTTCGCGGTCATCTCGTGCAGCCGATTCGCCAGAGACACGATCTCGTCGAACCGCGGCTCGGGGGCGCCAGCGATGAAGGTGTCGGCGCGCCACCCGGACACCACGTACCGCCCGTCGGTGGCGCGGAACGGGCGCGCAAGGCGCATCCCCTCGACGTACAGGTTCTCGCGCACCTTCGCCGACCAGGCCGCGCGCGCGTGGTCGGCGACCAGGGACAGCACCACCTCACCGACCCGCCAGCCCCCGTCCCAGTCGGATCCGAGCGCGATCGGCTCGGGACCGTCGAGACCGAAGGTCGACAGCACGTGGTCGGGGGGCTCGACGGGGCTCACAATGATCGAATCTACCGGTCGGCGGACACCTTCTCCCCAGGCAGCGCCCGAGGGAAGGTAACGATCCGCCTACTTCCGTCGGCCGTCGGTTACTTCGCCGGCTCGATCAGGAAGATGGGGATCAGGCGATCGGTCTTGGTCTGGTACTCCGCGTACGGGGGGTAGGCGGCGACGGCGCGCTCCCACCACTCGTCGCGCTCGGCGCCGGAGATCTCCCGCGCGACTCCCGACGTGGTGACGGTACCGTCCAGCACGTCGATCTCGGGGTCGCCGAGGAAGCTGTAGTACCAGGTCGGGTGCTGCGGCGCCCCGCCCTTCGAGGCGACCGCGGCGTAGACGCCGTCATGCTCCACGCGCATGAGCGGGCGTCGGTAGAGCTTGCCGGACTTGCGGCCGCGGTAGGTGAACACCACGACCGCCTGGCCCGCGACCCCGACAGAATCGGTGGTGCCCGTCTCGTCGATCTTCGCCAGCTGGTCCTTGACCCAGCCGGCCTTCTCCTCCGCGTATTCACCAGTCAATGCCATGGCACGCGTAACCACCATCCGGAGCCGGGTTATTCCTTGCTACAGTTGTACTATTACTAGTAATACAGATGGGGGGAGCGTGGACATCTACATCGACCCGCTGTCGCCGGATCCGATCTACCAGCAGATCCGCGACCGCATCGTCGAGTCCATCGCGGCCGGACGGCTACGGCGGGGGGACGCGCTGGTACCGGTCCGATCCCTGGCCGCGGCATTCGGGATCAACCCCGCCACCGTCGCCAAGGCGTACAACCAGCTGCGCGAGGAGGGACTCGTCGCCACCACGCGCAAGTCCGGGTCGGTGATCGCACGAGATCCCGGCAGCGGGCCGCCCCGCCCGGACTTCACGCCGGCATGGCGCGCCCGGCTCGCGACGGTACTGGCCGAGGCCGCCGCGCAAGGACTCGCGGACGACACGCTGGCCGACGAATGCGGCCGCATCACAAGCGGTTTCACCACACGGACGGATGCGCCATGACCTACCTCACCGTTGCCGTCACGCTCCTGCTCGGCGGCATACTCGCCCTCACTCCGCAACTGAGCCGCGCGACGGTGCCGCTCGGCGTGTCCGTCCCCCGCGCCCACGCCGCCGATCCCGCCGTGCGCGCCGGGGTGCACCGGTTCCGCCTGGGAGTCGCGGCGGCCACGGTCGCCGCCTCCGTCGTCGCCGCCTCC
>NZ_BAABFR010000026.1:0-58677 GCF_039541155.1 Tsukamurella soli | reverse complement strand
CACCAAGAAGGTGCTCCTCAGTCGGGTGGAACAGCAGGTGTGGTAACCGCTATTCTCCCAGCTCAGGGCACCTTCTCTCATCAACGACACGGCCCGCCAACGAATTTCGATGAAAGGCTGAGGCTAGTACCCCCACGGACCCGCGACGTATGGAAACGGAACCCCGTCGACATCGCGCACATACTGCGTGTCACGACGCAACTGCCACAGGCGCAACCACTCCGGGTCACGTTCCGTGGAGATGACACCGATGTTCTGACGGTCCCGGTACTTCAGGATCTTCGACACCTCGGTGGGTGTGAACACGTCCACCGAGGCGGCCGATGCGAGTGGATCCAGCTCCCGCTCCCCTGAGAACGGCCCCTCCCGCTTCTGCTCACGCCGATAAGCCGACGGGTTTCGGTAGATCCTTTGCGCTGCAGCGAGAATGATGGCGTGCACATCCGGTGGGATCGCTCCGGGCGCCCACTCGGGACGCTCGGCAATCGTAATGGCATGTGCAGACACATCCTCCAGCGCGCCGACCGCGCGACCGTAACTCACCGGATCCGCCTCGGAGTCGAAGACGACCCCGAGGCGCATCCCGAGCTCATCCGTAGTGGCGAGCTGAATCATCAGCTCCCCCTGCTACGAACCGTCGAGGCCCGACAGGCTGCCGGTGTAGGTCAGCTGCACCGCTCGGATGAACTGCGACGTGGTCTGCAGGTCGCCGTTCGAGTCCAGGATCGGGTTACCGTAGTCGTCGACCAGGATCACGTTGTCGGGGACGTACGCGCCGCCCCAGTACGTGTTGAGGATCGAGCGGTCCTTGCGGTAGGTGGAGCTGTAGTCGCGCATCCATCGCAGGGCGACACCTTCACCGTTCTGCGACGCACCGAAGGGGACACCGGCAGGCACCAGCGGAGCGATGTTCGCGGTGACGAAGGCCGTCTGATGGAACAGGTACGCCGAGTTGGCGTCGATGACGTTCGACAGGTGCACCGGCATACCGCCCAGCAGGCCGATGTTACCGTTGCGCAACGCCATCGAGTCGCCGGCCATTGCGGCGTTCGTGAACTGCTCGTTGCTGACGAGCGCGGCGTAGACGTTGGGACCCACCACAAGGGTGCGGTCCTCCTGCGGAACATTGTTCTTGTTCAGGTATGTCTGCGCGACGACGAACGCCTGGTAGATGTTGTCGTCCGAGATCGTCACCGTGTTCTGATACGGCGCGGTCTCGATCAGCTGCGCCAGATGCGACTCTGTGCGCAGTGCGACCGACTTCACCTGCGGCACCAGGATCTCGCGGCCGAAGTTCTGGATGTCCAACAGCAACTGCTCGTCGGGCAGCGGAACCGCGGACGAGATGTCCGTAGTCAGCTGAACGGCGACGCTCGTCTGCGCGATGGTGTCGAGCTCCAGGGGCGTGTTGTAGTCACGGAGCTGCCGATCCCGGGCGATGGCGACGCCATCGACGCGGATGGTGACCGTGTCATCGAAGGCGTACTGGAACTCGGACGCATCCATGCGCCAGACGAGGCTCGGCAGCACGATCTGACGGAGAAGGACGCCGATGGCCGTGTCCACCACGACCGTCGGCTTGATAAAGCTGTTGGGATTGATGTCACCCATGCGATCCCCCCGAATCGGTTGTAGGGCTTCTGGATGCGTCCCCCGACACATTCAGATGGTTTGAGAGGTCACCTACCTCGGCGACCCTGCGTGCGGATCGTGTGACCGTGGCCCATGACCAGATTCACGCGATCCTCGCGGTCGAGGGACTCCACACTGGTGCTCTCATCAGCCTTGCCGCCGCCCGTCAGCTTCTCCGCCGGCTGCCGGTGAGGTGCCGGATCTGGCTTCGATGCTGTGGCTGCGGAGAACATCTCCAGCAGGTCGTCGGCGTCCGCCTCCAGCTCCTCAGGGGTGCTGCCGGTCAGTCGCTTCGCCTGTTTGGCGTTCAGACCCTTGTTGAGAGCGGTGGTCAGCCGTAGGATCTCGTGCTCCGAGGTCTGCTTGCTGTTCTCCACCTCCAGCGCACGCTTCTCTGCGAGTTCGGCGCGCCGGTTGGCCTTCTCGATCTCCGATAGCTTCGCCGCCTCGGCCTCATCGGCCTTCTGCGCCTTCGCCTTCAACTCCTCGAGCCCGTCGGGGCCCCCGAAGTCCTTGAAAAACGACTTACGCTGGTCGGCGAGACGCTTCTCGACGATCTTGTTGACCTGGGACTCGGTCAGGGTCTTCTCGACCACCTCGGGCTGCTCACCCTCGGTGTTCTCGACACCCTCGTCCTCGTCTGCCATGTGTGGTTCCCCCCTTGGGATCCGGTGGATTCCCCCGCGCTCACGTCGTCACCGTCCGACATGCGGGTTAGTGAGCTACCAGGTAGCTCTCCAGGCGCTTGATCTGCGCCTGGTGGTATTCGATGGCACCCTCATGCCCCTCGGGAGCCGAGAGGAGGTTCGCCAAGCCGGTTTTCAGCATCGGCAGGATCTGCTCCGCTGCCACGCGGCGTTCCACCGCGGGATCACGCACCTCCGGTAGGGGAGGTGGGGTTCCGCTGTCCCAGAATCGACGGAAGGCGTTCAACGCGGCCTTACCGTGCAACCCCTTCGTGGTGTCGCTCCACAGCTTCTTCAGGTTCTTGTTCTCGGCCTGGAAGGACTGTGGTTCGTTCTTGAAGACCGGCCGCAACGTGCATCGACAGTTGTTATGCACCGCTGCAGGTACCGCGCTCTCCGAAAGATCATTCACACCCGAGGTGAACGTCTTACCCGTATTCCTCGACCGTGTCGCGTAGCTACCGTCAGGTAGGCGCTCGGTCGGGAACGTAGACTCCTTGAACACCGGTCCGCGGGAGGCTAATACGGCACAGAATGCACAGCATCCCGGCTCCGTCACGCGCTCCCACCCTTGGATCGTCTTGTCCAGGTACTGATGTTGGAGGACGACCTTCCGGCCACCGGTGAGCGCCATCCGTGTCGCCACCCCTTGGGCGGACCGAAGGCCATCCGTCATAGCGACATTCGTCGGTGCGGGCATCCGCTCCAACGCTGCGTTAGGCCCCGCCAGATCCATGATCCGCGCGATGCGCCCAGTGTCAGGCGCACCGGCGCGGATCACAGCCCCCCCCACAGGGAATCGGTCACCCACCGGAGCCATGACTTCTGGCTGCGACGGAAGATGAAGCGCTGGTAGCGGTTCGGCCTCAGGATGCACCGCCGCGCGGAGTTCGCGGACGAACTGATCCGCAGCCACCTGCGACTGCTCATAGGCGTCCGCGACCGCCCGGGTCGCCGCCGTGGTGAACGCCGACCCCGACCGTGGGATGTCCCGCATGTCGACCCACTGCCACTGTTGCGCCAGAACCTGATTCAGCTCGTCGGCGATCTGCGACTGCCGTGCTACATGCTGACCGATGATGAAGTGGCCGAGAAGTGCTGCCGCCGCGCCTGTGCGCAGTAGGTCGTCGGAGGCTTGAGACGTATTGTCCGTAACCTCTTGGAATGTCCGCGGATTGCTCCTAGTCATTCAACACTTCAATCCTATCAAGTGGGTTCCGGTCAGACCTGTCCACCGGACCCCATCTTGTTCTCCTCGGTCATCACCGCGAGATCCGAGGACACCTCCGTGTTCAGCAACGCGGTCAGCTTGTCGCCGTTCAAGATCATCTCGCCCCACTCCTCGATCTGCGTCTGCGTGACATTCGGGACCATCGCCCAGAGCGCCTGCTTCGGGATGCCAAGCGACAAAGCCAACTTGCCGAGAGCGTCGGCGGCCTGCGCCAACGAACGCACGTCCATGTCCTGCCAGCTCACCGCAGCCTCATAGTCCTGCGCCGCGGCCTCGTCGCCCTCCAGGTGCGCCACAAGACGCATCAGCTGGGCATGGGATGTGCCGAACGACACCTGACGCTGAGCGATCTTCTGCGTCAACGGAGCTCGCGCCGCCGCGATGGCATCTGCAGCCAGATTCACCACCTGGCCGGTGAGAATGTGGCTCGGCACCTGCGCCAGGGCCGACAACGTCTCGATGTCAGACTGGTTCGCAGTGATGAACTGCACCACATCGGAGGCATCGAGCGTGCCCACCTTCGCCTCGGAGTCGGGTATCGCGAGAATGTCAGCCTGCTTGAGTCCCTGCAGCTTCCGGTACGTCGACTCCAGGTTCTGAACCGCGTCATCGTCAGCGAACTCCGACATGCCGGTGATGTACCGAACACGCCACGACGCGAAATGCTGCGTCAACAGACGGTCGAACACCGTCTTGTCGATACGCATCGCTACCGGAATGAACGGCTCGACCTCACCCGGCGCGTTGCCCTCCAGGTCCAACTCGTTGGCATACCGCACCACCGGGCACACACCCGCCCCATGTGGGACCGAGCTGACATACTCGAACCTGGCACCATCTGCACCCAGCAGCAGCATCTTGTGCTTGAAGGTGTCGTCGTACAGATAGACGATGGCCTGCGTCTTCTCCGGGTACCCCAAGCCGGTGTTCGGCGCCCAGGTGACCTCCATGCCATAGCGCGGCCACTCATCGTTCGCCTTGTCCTCGTATACAGCGTACGAGTCCAACGGCGAACGGCACCGCACCACCGCCTGATTCGAACCGGAAGGCCCCACACCGGGCAGTCCGAAGGCGTACGAGTAGCCGTACCCCAACGCGGCCTTGTATAGGGCTGTCTGCTTCGACGGCATTCCGTTCGCCAACCACGTCTGCCACGCACCGCGGGTGTCCGTAGCATTCTGCGGAGACGTGTAACCGTCCACGAACAGCGCCTGCGCCACTGTCGTCACAGCCAGCCCCAACCAAGGCGTGCGCGACAGCTCCAGCAGTTGCGTCAACTCCCGGGTCGCTGCCCGCGGCAGGATCGGCCGCTCCTGATACCCCTTGAACCACATACCGATACGGTGCAGACGCTCACGCTCCGTCAGAAACTGCGGCCACATGATCTTCCGCGTCATCCCGAGGATCTCCTCGGTGCTCGTCAACGCATCCGGCCCCATGAAGACCATGTCCTGCAGCGTCTCGAAGGGGATCTCATCCCCTGTAGCCATCGTGCTCATGCGTAAAAGACCTTCCCCGAACGCTTCTTGACCGGCCTGCCGACCGAGAAGGCGTGGAGTGCCATCGTCGAGGCGACGAGCGGTGAGATGTCGATCGACATGTCGCGCCGACCCCACTTCCACCTGGAATCAGGGTCGGACTTGTTGAACGGCAGCTTGATAGCAGTCAGAACAGCCGTGTGGAGAACCCCATCGTCACGGTGTTTCAGCGTCGACTCCATCGTGGCATTGAAGAACTGCCCACAAGCAGCCCCCACACCCCCCAGGGATGTAGCCTCCGCCTCCACACCGAGTCGCGTGAGCTCCGGGGCGATCGCCGAAGCCTGCGAACCACCATCGAACGCCACCGCACGCACCTTCCGGCGCTCCGTGATCCCCCGGATATACTCCGGAATCCACTGCGTACCCATGTCTATATGCGCGCGCTCAATGGTCAGCAGACCGTTGGCATTCTGGCCGGCGACGTAGACAGCTCCGTGCGCCTGATTCGGTGAGACGTCGAATCCGATGGCGATGTCCCCGACGATCTGGTTGACGCCGTCGATGTTGTTCATCCACACGCCTTCCGGGATCGCGGCGTCGATGTCCGTGGAGGCCCACATGCCCAGCCGTTCGCGCGCGAACCGCTCAGGGCCACCCGGAAGATCCTTCAGGGCACGCCATTCCAGCTCCAGTGTCTCCAAGTCCATGCGGATCCCCAGCGCAGGATTGGTCAGATACCAATTCTCGATATCAGAGAGGTCGCAGCCGTCCGACGCCGCCCACTCACTGAACGCCAGCAGCTTCTCCCCGGCTAATCCGCGCTGGTGGACCTGTCGCAGAGCGTCCGAGTCCGGCATCCCCGTCGAGGAGACGTACCAGACCTGAGGGTTGGGCTTCGCCGACAGCGTCGGAAGAAGATCTGCGACCACATCTGGCGAAAGGTTGTATGCCTCATCGAAGATCACGCAGTCGCCCGCGAACCCTCGGCCCGAGCCGGAACCCCGGGTCATGAACTGCACCCGCTGCTCGGTCCGATTAGTGCCCTTACCGCCGAGAACAATGGACCGTTCCTGGTTCGACTGATAGACGTTGGTCACCAAGGCGCTCAACCGCTTCGACCGGTAGATCGCATCGACGGTGGCGCGGTGGATCTCCGTCGCCGTCTTCAGCTGATGGGCGGTATAGATGATCTTCTCCTCCTGGAGCTTGAACAGCCCCATGAGGATTCGCGCGACAAGCGACAAGGACTTGCCGTTTTGTCGAGGCACTATGAGCCCGACTTCCTTCGCCGCGAACTTCCCGTTGTCCCGAAAACCGAGAGTGTCCTGCATCAGGTTCCGCTGCCACGGATCAAGCGTCAGACCACCCATCTTCGCCAACACCACGGCCTCAAGCCCACGATTCGTCGCCGACGGCGGCACAAGATGATGCGTCGGAACCTGCGCGCCGACGCGCTCATCCATTCTCAGCGTCCAGCAGCGCCTTGAACTCAGTGTCGAACGTGTCCGCAGCCGAGCCCGTCTCCTCCAACTTGCCGAAGCCCAACGTCTTCAGAATCTGGTTCAACGCCAACGTTTGCTGCCGCAGTTCACCCAACAGCGGGTTGGCGACCTCATCACCCCGGTCATTGGTCACCGTCAGCGACAACTCGTCGTTGTCGAACATCTCGCTGATCTCATCCAGCCGATCGATGATCCGACACGCGTTCAGAACCAGCGCATACGAAGTCGCGGGAACGGTGCGCGATTCCCGAATACCCTCCCAGAACCGGCGACCGCCCGGCCCCAGCGAGGCAGGCGTATTCATCATGAAACCCCCAGTTTCATCTACGACCAGCCTATCAACCGCCCTCCGGTACCCAACGGAACCAATGCTCAGCTTCCGCTGGCCCGCTGACTCGAACAGGCGGCTCGAAGGCGAACCACGTAGCGCCCATTCAGGCATGGCGATGTGCACGATTGCGCATTTGAAATTCCCCTGGGGGGATTGAGCGCTATGCGAGTGAGGCGAGGGCGGCTCCGCGTGGGGGGTGACCCCCCACCCTTGGGGCGCCGGCGTCGCACGCGGGCCCGGGGTCTGCGCTGGTCACGGTCTGGGGTCTGCCGTGGGGGCGCCGGCGCGTCGGTGCCTATCCCCCGGGTGACCAGCTGCTCACCGTTCCGGGCCCTACCGTCACAGTGACGTATCTGTTAGGTCGTCGGGTGCACCCCTGTGACGGTGGCGTGTGAGCGTGTGAGCAGCTGGTACGGCCGTGGGTCTGCGGCGTGTGCGCTGGTCACGGCCCGGCTGGTCACGGGCCGTGACGAATTAGGTGCGCGCATCCCCTTGCGCCCTCCGGTTGCGCGCGATACCATTGGTCCATGACATTCTCCCCCGCCCCCGCCCCCGCTGGCAGTCTGTCGCGTGCCGCTGCACGTCTGGCTGCCATGCCTCACGTCTCTCTCGAGTGTGTCGCGCGTGATCCGCGTGTCACTTTCTCGCCGTGCGCTGGTGAGCGCACACCGGGTCTGCTGCCCACGGACGCACGTCGTGTCCAGTCGGTGGTCATGATCTGCCGTGCGGCGTACGGTGTCTCCGTCGTCACGGAGCGTGGTGACTACCCGCGCCGCCCCCGTCACGCCAAGCACTGACCTTCTATAGCGCGCGTCCGACATGGCGGACGGCACGCGGGTTCGACCCCCGTGGCGCGCACGACAGCTGCACATGCCCGTGCGAGCTGCATTCCCACCGAATCGGGTGATTCCCCATGGCTACCGTTGCCGTTGGCGTGTTCTTCCTGATGCTGGCTGCGATGATCGCGGCTGCATCTCAGGCGAATCGAGTGCACGCATGAAGGTCTACTACCCGCGCGTCCTGATGGATGCCACCGATACGCCATACAACAACACTGCACAGCGCCTGATCGAGGCTATCGCGTATGAGGCTGCATACGTGGATACCACGTTGTGTGAGTTGGACGACGCACTGAGCGATGTCGACGCGTCTGACGATGACTCGACGTCCACACTCGATGAGATTGAGGCCATTGCTGCCGTTGAGGGGTGGCGGATCGAGTCGGATTCCGACTATCCCGGCCTGTGGTGGATCGAACGCTACTGATCCACCAGCGCGCAACGGTTGGTCACGTGAGTTCGATTCTCACGGCGCGCACTACCGGTCTGTCGTCCGACGGCCGTTGTCCTGTCTCAGATTGGAGCCCGTCATGCCACTGAACCTCAAATTGACGCGCGAACGGTACGACGTCGAGCTTTCTCACCGTGCGCTGGTCGGTGGCGAGAAGTTCCAGACGTACGAACGCAAGTCGTGGTCGCGCCGCACGCTGCAGCGTCACGTGAACGCCTTGGCGCGTGAGGCATACGACCGTAGCGGCTATGTACGCGACACCACTCAGATCGACGGCACCGTGATCTTCGCGCGCTACTGCTCCGGCGTGGTCAACGAAACCATGCTCACCATTCACGACTTCGATTGATCCACTCGCGCGCAACGGTTCGGTTGCCACGGTTCGATTCCGTGGGCGCGCACGTTCTGACACACACCACACTCACCGATTGGGGTACAGCCATGTCCTTGCCGGCTTTCTGCATCGACGGTTCCGCGCGCACGTTCCCGTGCGCGGGTTTCGCCGAACCGTGGAATGGTTTCGCCGTCCCGCTTGTCTCGGCGCAGACGTTGTACGACTTCATCGCCGAGCTCAATACGCTGCAATCGGACGTGGTCTACGGCATCGCGCGCGCGGAAGACAGTATGACGCTGCTGGACATGGCGTCCGACGGTGGCTGCAACGACATGCTCGGATATTTCCAGCGCGTCGCACCTGACCTGTATGCCGTCGACGGCTTCCGGCTTTGGGTGGTCGACCATGAGTGAGCCGCGCCCGGTATCGCTGCAGGAGCTCGGTACCGCGTGGTGGTACTACGCCGAGTTCAGCGACGGTTCACGCCGCTCTATCAGCTATCCGGAGCTGAAGCGCCGCTACGGCATAGAGCCACGGCAGGACATGCCTGTAGCGCCGTGGGAACCACCACCACGCCGCTGAACACCGAACAACAAATTGGAGATAACAATGATTGACCTGACACCCGAAAACATCGCCAAGATCACGAACGGTAACAGAGTTATTCCGCTCGATACCCCATTTCCGCCCGCGCCCGGGGTGCGCCTGTATGGCCTCACCGACACGGATCAAATAATCCGCGTGATGACGGATAAGCACCTAAGTGATGTGCGCCTCATGTGGGTGGGCGGGGGACTCACCGAATATCTGGCATCCATCGGCTGACCACGCCGCTGACTCACCTAGCGCACAACGGTTCACCTACGGGTGACGCGGTTCGATTCCGCGTGTGCGCACGCAATTCCCCTCAATCCAATCGGAGGCAATCATGTCCATCAAGGTGATCCCCTTGCGCGCCGGACGCGCTGACGTCACGGTCGACGGGCGCCACGTCGGTTTCGTCGAGCGTCACGACGTCGACGTCTACGACCGCCCCGGTCACATCAAGACTTTGCATGGCTGGCGGTATGTTCTGCCGTCGCAGATGGCGCAGTGGTCCGCCGGCGACGCGCTGATGCTGCCGTTACCGACGCGCCGCGCCGCGGTATCCGCCCTCGCGGGAATGTGAGGAATCAAAAATGCGGGTAACCAACCGTGATCTGTACCGTGCGTTCGAGCGTTGGGTGGTCGCTGGTAGGCGTGTCGGTGCGCTGAACCCTGATACGCGATACGCGCTCGAGTTCGGTAGCAAGACGAACGGTGTCTCGTTTCATGTGGTCACGGTCGACGCGGACAACCGTCGCCACGTAGAGCGGAGCATTGTTCCGCCGCTGGGATTCACGACGCGCTCCACATTCGACGTGCTCACCGCGATGACGCACGCGTGGGGGATGATTCCGTGAGCGCCACCGTGTAGAAGCGTCTGACCCACCTAGCCCGAACGGCATACACCACGGTTCGAGTCCGTGGACGGGCGCGCGCAATTCCATCCCCGCACACAAGAGCGACTAGCAGACAGTAGGAGACATATATGTCAAACTGTGCCGACGCCTACGCGCCGATCAATCAAGCACCTGATGTATGCGATGTGGCGGTGCCACTGTGAACGTCCAAGATGCGTTGGCCGAGTTCGGCATACGCGCCGAGCTCGCCGGCGTCACTGAAGGCCCACAGGTGATCCGCTACGCGCTGAAGCTGGCACCCGGTACACGGGTGGCGGCATTCAAGGGTCTGACTGAGGATGTTCAGCGCGCGCTGGGTGTGGATTCCGTGAGGCTGCTGTCGCAGATCCCCGGCACCAGCTATGTGGGTGTCGAGGTTCCCAGGGCTGAGCGGCAGGTCATTCCACTGTCTGAGGTGGCCGTGCACGACCGATACGGCGTCACCCTGGGTGTCGGTGTGGACGTCGACGGAAACACCGTCCTGATGGACTTGGCCGACCTTCCGCACCTACTCGTGGCCGGCACCACCAACTCCGGGAAGTCGAGTTTCCTCAACTGCGCTTTGTGCCAGCTGGTGAAGCGGAAAGACGTCGCCCTATTCCTGATCGACCCCAAGCGCGTCGAGTTCGCGCCGTACCGCGAACGCGCCCACTCCGTGAGCACTGACGTGTTCGAGGCGACCGCGGCACTACGGCAGGTGACCCGGCTGATGGACCAACGGTACGAGCGGCTGGAAGCTGCTGGATACCGGAACATCTCCGAGTACAACGCTGCGCAGATCGCCAGGACTGAGCCGATCTGGCCGCGACTCGTGGTGGTGGTCGATGAGCTTGCGGACTTGATGATGGACGCGAAGAAGGTCATCGAGCCGCTGCTCGTGCGTCTGGCGCAGCTGGGACGTGCCGCCGGTGTGCATCTGATCCTGGCGACGCAGCGACCGGAAGCGAAGGTGCTGACCGGTCTGATCCGCGCGAACGTGCCGAGTCGACTCGTGTTCACCGTCGCCAACCACACCGATTCCGGTGTGGCGCTGGACCGCACCGGCGCGCAGAACCTCACCGGGAGGGGCGACGCCCTGTTTCGTCCGGTGGGATCACGTGAGCCTGTGCGGCTGCAGGTGGCGTGGGCGTCCGACGCTGATGTACGTGAGGCGGTGCGTCAGTAGCATGACCATCATGGAACTGTCCGAGTTCGCCGATCTGGGCCGAGAGCGCATCGAGGCGCAAGAGTACCTGGAGCATCTGTCCCAGCAGGTCGCGGACAAGGTGTACGAGTACGCGATCTGGTGGCGGCAGTGGAACATCGACCACGGGTTGCCGCCGCAGAAGTGCGCCAACCAGACCGAACTCGCGAAGACGCTCGGCGTCCAGAAGGCCACCATCATGCGATGGGTCGACAAGGGAGATGCCGAGCACGGCACTCAGGTCTGACCCGACATCGGTTGGCGCCCCATCTCATTCGTGAGGTGGGGCGCCTTCCGTCGTTTCAGGGATTGGTTCCGAGATTTCTCGGCAGACCGCTTGCATTCTGTCGCACTTTGCGACATACTTGATGCAGAGCGCGGGACAGGCACCAAGGCCACACCCGCCACCCACCAAAGGGGAGATCACCATGAACGCCAACACCACCGCCCAGCTTTTCCCCGTCGAGCTGCGCATCGACGACGCCGGGCACTGGGACTACCTGATCGTCGTCGGCGGCGGCAGCGAGGACAACGAGCACGCGAAGCCTGTCGCCGACGGCGCCGTGAGCGTGTGGAACGACGACACCGAGGCACTGGACCTGTGGATCGCCGTCGCACCGTCCGAGGACCGCGCACCGTACGACGACGCGCTGCGGGCCGCCGGGTTCGAGCCCGTCGGCGACGACGCCGCGCGCCGCGCATGAGCGACGACAGGCTGACGGCCGCCGAGGTCCGCGCGATCCGCGAGGGCCTCGGCGTCACCGCCGAATGGCTCGCCAACCACCTCGGCGTGCAGACCCGCACCGTGCAGCGGTGGGAGTCGGGCCAGTCGGCCGTGAAACCGTTCGCAGTCGCCGCGATTCGGCGCCTAGAAGCTCACGCGGAGGAGGAGGTTCGGCGGTTGACCGAGGCGTATCTGCGCGACGGCAGCAAACATGCCGTGCTGTTCATCGAAGCCGGCGGCGTGGATTCGGTGCAGGATGCGCCGATGAGTGGCCTGCGCGCGATGGTGGAGGACGGACCCTCTGGATGGCAGCGGATGATCGCGTTCCGCGTCCGCCAGCAGATCCCCGGCCTGCGGATCATCGACACGCCATGAGGCCGCTGCGCGCGGTCTCGATGCCCGGTGTGCGTGCTGACCTGGCCGCCGAGTTGCGCCGGGAGACGCGCGTCTACCGCGAGCACCACGGCGAGGCCCAGGTCGAGCGCATCGCCGACCTGTGGCGTCGGCAGGCTGAGGCGATGGCAACCGCGTCACTGTGGTGGGTGGCGCCGGACATGGCGACGCTCGCCGCCGATACCGGCCTCTCCGGCGACGAACTGCCCGAATGGGACCGGGACACCGAATCACGGACGGGCCTCCTCGTGTGGGACGGCGGTCTACCGATCCGCGTGCTGAACCGGACACGCCGCGGCGACGAAGCACTGGTGAGCATCGATGCGGTGTCGTGGGCGCCGATCCCGCAGTGGTCCCAGGACCCCCGCATGGGCGGTGTGCGGATCGAACTGTGGACCCGCGTCGGCGCGGGAACGACCGGTCCGCTGGAACTGATCACCGTCAGGTTCGGTGACGGTCGAGACGATACGGTGCCGGTGGGCGACGAGATGGTGTCGCCCGAGTACGCGGTCTGGCGGATTCTGTGCGCGACGATGCTGCTGTCCCATCAGCCGAAGGTCGGGTCGACGCGCCCCGCCAGCTATGCCGCCGACGGGGCAGCGAAGGACACCCGCACGCGGGAAGTGCCCGAGGTGACGGTGATCGACCTCCGCACGGTGCGCGACTGGACCATCGGCCCCGACGGCACAGCTGCCGGTGCCGGCCGCGACTACAGCCACCGGTGGATCGTGCGTGGGCACATGCGCACGTATCACGTCGGCCCACGCGGACAGCAGAGGGCCGAGAGGCGGTGGATCGCGCCGTACGTCGCCGGGCCGGAGGGAGCGCCGTTGATCCCCAGAGAGCACGTGTGGGTGTGGCGCCGATGATCCGCTGGTCGGTGCCGAGACGGCGGGTGACGGCCGATCTACCGCGCCGAGAATGCCTCCACCGGAGACGAATGGAGTGAGGCTTCTGGGACCTCACAACATGTGGAGATGCGTACCCCCGGTACACGGTCGTCCGGCCGCGTCCGAGGGCTCCGACTTCCCTAGTCTCAGCGAAAAGGGCATCGCCTAAAGTATACCACCGGTCATGATGACCTGAGCGTGGTTGCGCCACAAGGGAATACTTAGATTTCGGGAATTAGCCGGTGCGGCCTTTTCGTCATCGAGTGCACCAGCGCCACGATCGACGTCCGCTCCGACGGCGTGAGCAACTCCGCCGCCTCGGGGAGCTGCACCGCGAGCATCGACCCCCGACGCTGCACCGCACACATTTCCGTCGGTCGCTAAATCGCCGTTGCTGGCGTCTTCCAACTGAGCGGCATCGGCCCGAGCTTGTGTGCCTTGCGCACCATCTCGGGCCGATCCGTCCCGATGATCGACTGGCCGTCCTCGTGATCGACCAGGCTGGGCAACGTGTACGCCACCGGGATCTTGTGGCTCGCGAGCCATTCCCCCATGCGCTCGTCGTAGGGACGGCGGATCTCCGTAACCCCGTCGAGCATCGGCTTCACTATGTCCGCGCGCAATGCCACGCCTACACCCCACAACAGGCCGGGATTCGTCAACCAGACGTTCCCGGCCTGTTCTGCTGCCAGGAGTGCGCGGATGATTCGCCGACCGAGTGGTCGCCCCGTACCGACGTAGAAGCTCACTGCGACGCTAGGGGCGTAGGCCAGGGCGTCCGCGGCGCGGTCCAGGAAGTCCCGACATGGGACGGCATCGTCCTCCAGCACGATGAGCCAGTCTGCGTCCGAGCGGTCTGCCAGCTGGTGCCACGCAAGGTCGTGGTTGACCAGTGATCCGCGGGCGCCGGTGTCCATCGTGATCTGACCATGCACCTGTTCGCCGAGCTCCAGCGCAGCATCTGCGCGGTCGACATGGGCGCATATCTGGACGTCTACAGTTGGCCGAGTTCGATGCGTAGGTGCCATATCTGCACCATCAACTTTCGTCGCTCTGGACTACCGATGGGGTAGTTTTCAGCGTGCTCGTAAAGCCCTCGGAGTTGCCGGCGGATGGTCCAGCGCTTCCACCAGACCCGAACGGACTCTTGGATGCGTACCATTCCTTCCCCTCCCAAATAGGCTGCCGTGCGATGCCTTCGTCGCCGACGCGGCGTTCGAGTGCGGTCAGCCGGTTCTCCGCCTCGCGCAGTCGGCGCAGCACGTTCTTCATTTCATTGTTCTCGCGGCTCATGCCACCACCCCTACGATGTGTCCGATTCCGTAGCTGACGGCCATCGCCAGTGATCCGCCGAGCACGATGCGCAGCACTGCGCGCTCAGGTTTGGTGTCCGTTCCGTGCGCTGCCGCGTAGCCGGTGAGCGTCAACGCGACGAGGGCGGCCAGGAGGGTCACCCAGCCACGCAGATACGCCGGCGAGACGATCACCGACACCGCGGGCACCAGACCGCCGAGCGTGAAGCTCACCGCCGAAGACAGGGCGGCTTGCACGCCTGAGACGGTCGGAGCCTGACCGGCGGCCAGCTCCCCGTCCCGTTGGGCTGCGACGCTCACCCATTCCCCTAGCGCCATGCTCAGAGCGCCGGAGACGATCGCTGCCACCGACGCCAGCACCAGGTAGCCGCGATCACCCGTGGCTGCAGCTACACCGAGGAGTAGTCCGCTGACGCTGACGATGCCGTCGTTGGCACCGAGGATCGCGGCACGGAGTCGATTCAGGCGAGAGGTGAGAGTCACGTCACCACTCCGTCAGGTTCGGCTGGTCGTACCCGGCACGAATCCTATTGCCGCGCTTACGATTACACTCGGCGTGCACCAATCTGGTGTTCAAGGACTCCTGCCGACGCGGATCCCCCGGCGCCAGCTGCGACAACGGGATGATGTGGTCCATGTGCGGATACAGCGGACTGCGCCAATCGTCGAAGACGAACGCCTCACCGCAAAGAGGACATGGTGTTCCGGCCGCCTGAACCTGCTTCACCAGCTTCGCCCGCTGCTTCTTCCATCGGCCATCCGACCGGCCCGCGCGCTTACTCATCGACATGGGCAACCCTCCACGCCTTGTATCGAGGGTTGTCCTCGAAGATGTGCTCGCCGTACTTCTCGTTGAAGATGCGAATCTGTGCCCACATCAGATCGTCCTTATCGGATGCGTGCTGCAACGTCTGAGACCCCAGGTGCGTGACCTGCGCGAGGGGTACCAGCATCGGCTGCACGCCGATCTCCTTCAGCTGAGCGACCACGCAGTTGTCGCTGGCCCAGAACGACACGCATTCGTCCCAGCCGCCGACCTTCTCCCAGATCGCGCGCTCACTGAGGAACGCCCACCCGCTGAAGTGGCGCCCGACCTGATCGCCCCGGGTGTTGCGCCGGATCATGCGCTGACGTGGATCACGCGGGCACTTCGGTGACACCACAGGATGATTCGCCGCCAACAGACGCCTGAGCCATCCGGCGCCGAACAGGAGGTCGTTGTTGGCGACCATCACCCACGGCGCACCACCCATCCGAATCCCGCGGTTAGCCTCGCGGTTGTAGTTGAACGCCGGCAACTGAAGCACCGTGGTGGCGCGCTCGTACTCGATGTCAGGCTGGCCCTCCATCACGATCACGTTCACCCGGTCCGGCCGCGCCTGGTCTATGCAGGTGTCGATGGCCTTCTGAGTCATCGCCTGCTGCTGCTCGGTCTTGCCATTGGAGAGGATCACCACATCGGCGAGATACGGCGCCTTCGCGGCCGTCTCGCTCGTCTCGTCCGAGAAGTCGTAGTGGTACAGCACTCGGGGGATCTGGTGCTCCGTCTCCAAGAGCGGAAGCAGATTCCGGGCGTAGTCGGAATCCTCGCCGAAGCTCTTGTCCGGGAAGCCTGCCTGCATCGCGAGCTCACGCTTGACGGCCATGAGGTGATTGGGCAGCCGTAGGTATTCGGTCGCGGTGTTTCGGTCCGAGCGGAAGTCCTTGGAGTACCGGCAGACTTTCGGCTTGCCGCCGTTGAGACTGACGCTCGCGCGGTAGCAGACCACGTCCGCGTGGGACTCGATGATCCCGTCCAGGACGGACTCGAGCATATCCGGCTCGATGCGATCGTCGTCATCGACGAACATCACATACTCACCTTGCGCGATGGAGACGAGGGACTGCCGTTTCCGGCCCACCGTCATACCTTTGGCGTCGGTGAGAACCAGGATCTCCACCTCGTCGGCATCCAGCATCAGATCCCGCTGGCGGAACAACTCCTCCTCCATGCGGACGCAATGCGTGTCGTACCTGGTGTCCGTGGAGAGCATCAGGACGGAGAGCTTCATTCCTCGCACTCCTGGCAGACATGCGCGCCGCAGTGCACAAGCAGCCCGTTCGTGGCCCACGGCGACTGCTTAGTGGGTGAGAAGCGCACCGATCCGCCGCAGTTGTTGTCACCCCTGATGCCGACCAAGAGCGTCCAGGCGTCGGGCCAATGCATGCCGCCGCTCGGGCAGTCCTCCGTGGTGTAGCTGACGAGGTTGCAGATGGCGGTGTCCAACGCACTCATCAGATCCTCGAACTTCTCGTCGGTCACGACGCCTTCTCCTCCTGCGCGAGATGCGCCTTGATCCTGTGCGGCACGTTGCCGAAGAAGACACCCACCGGGTCGCCGTCGATCACCGTCACCGGCGTGGAAGGCTGCTCGCCGGGCCGGAGGGTGCGCCAGTACTCCATCACGTCCTCCAGTGCCTGCGGATCCTCCTGAACATCCCGGACCTCGTACGTGACACCGAGATTCGTCAGCAGCCGCTCCACCATCCGGCACTGCTGGCACAGCTTCTGCGCGTAAACCACCGTCATCCATGTCTCCTCTGCATATGAGGGAGGGCTGACGCCATGCCCAGCGTCAGCCCTCCGACTACCCATCCCTAGGTATCCCGCGTATCAACCGCACGGGCGCGGTGGTCTATCGAAGCTCCACATCGGGCAGGATCGACTCGGGCTTGAAGTTCACCTCGTACTGGTACTTGTTCTCCGGCACGGCTTCCAGCTGCTCCGAGAAATAGGTGACGTTGTCGCTCAAGTGCTCGATGTGCTTGAGGTACTTGTTGTCCCCGACCTTGCAGGTCACCTCGACCTTGGTGGTCTCGTCATCGGTCGAGCACAGGCCGGTGATCTCCAGGATGTACTTGTCGGTGATGCCGTTGTAGAACACGACCCTCCGCTCGATGCGGAAGTTGTCCGCGTCGTTGGAGATGTTGTGCGACACCACCTCCGCATCGCTGGCCTGCTGCCCGCAGGCGCCCAGCGTGAGGAGTCCGGCCGCGAGCGCGACAGCGGCGATGGTCTTCTTGAGGTCAGGCATGGTTCTTCGTTTTCATCTCGGCATAGATGGAGTCGGCGAGACGCTGATGCTCCGACGTGGAGAGCCCTTCGCCGCGGATCTTCGTGGTGGCCTTGTAGCAGGCCACACACCGGTTGCGCCCGTACAGGTTCCAGTCCTCGACAGCATGGCCGTACTTGCAGGAGCGCGCCGGTTCGACGGGTACCTCGACAGAATCCTCGACCTCGGACAGACCCTGCTGAATGGCCTCGTCGAGCTCGGGTGCCAGCTGGCGCCACTCCAGGTTCGCTGGTGCGCGGTTGTCCTCGTTGCCGTCGATGAAGCCGAGGATCCCATGCGGTGTACCAAGGAACGCGCGGGCGATCAGCTCGGCCACCAGGTACTCGCGGTCGTCGATGACCACCTTGCGCCCGTGGACGATACGCGCCGGAAACATGCGGCGGATGCGCCCGTCAGTCCATCGCGCCGGCACTCGTAGACGTCCGTAGGTCGACGCCTCGAAGACGCCGATGCCCACAGGCTTCCACTCCTCGGTCATTCAGCCCTCTCCTCAGGATGGATGGCCGACTCGCCGGCAGTACGGGTCTCGCGGCGTGGGCGGAGTGGGCCGATGTAGCGGTCGCCGAAGAACTCGTAGTTGCGTCGCTCGCGACGGACGAGGCGCTTCGCCATGATGATCTCCCTTGGGTTTGGGCCAGCTCGGCGCCCTATACGGTTCGCACTGCCTGAATGGAGCTGGGGGTTCTGGTCGGCTCGTCGTAGTCTGGATGTCAGGTAGCTGAGGAACCGAACGTTATTGGGCCGCTAGTGGGGTGGGTGACGGGGGGACCTAGGGCCGCCTGTAGAAAACGGGCGTCGAGGCTTCTACGGGCCGAGATGATGGGGCGTTTTCATATGGGATGCACAAACGTAATGGCCCCAGCTCGCGATCAAGGACTCGAACCTCGACTTCTGGAACCAGACCCCAGCGTCCTGCCATTGGACCAATCGCGATTGAGGGGGGGCGACCTTCGGTCGGCCTATGAGGCGTAGTGTGAACGGCCCCCAAGTTTGGCGTCCCGACGCGCGCAGCTGCACCCTCTGCCCGATTGGCGGCGTCATGGGATGCGCTTTGGCCTGTCTCAGAGCCGTTCCCGCGCGCCGGGACCAACACGGCACCATACGATGCCGTGGGTCTCAGATGCGATCCATCATCGCTTCCTCTCATCGACGAGTCCGCCCATCGCAGCGCGCTCACCGGTCGCTGCCCGGTAGCGCTGCGCTAGACGGTGATTCATCTGGAATGCCTGACCAGCCCACAGCCGATTGATATGGTCGATCCCGCGCTTCCCCGCACCGGGCCGTGCGTGCCACAGATGCAGGATGTCGGCCTGGGCCACCTCATGCTGCGCATACAAGGTGTCCAAGGATGTGAGCATCGCCAGATCCTCCACACCCCAACCCTTCATACGCGGATCGAAGCCACCCACCCGGAAGAACGCCTCAGTCGGAAGGACCATCATCATCGCGCCGTACTGGTGGCCGTAGTTCACACCGGACATCGCATCCGGCTCGATCCACTCCGGTGCCGGCGGCGAGGACGCCCAGTACGGCGCCTTCGGGTCGGTGTCCAGGATCTCCAGCGTCGCAGGCAGCGTCAGCCGGTACAGATGGTTGTACGGCATCATCCACAGCTTGCGTCCCGACTGCACGGCCGTGTCGATCTTGTCGACAGTGTCCTGCAACCGGTCTGGATCCATCCATGCATCGGCGTCCATCACCACGAAGACCCGACCGCGAGCTCGGGAAGCGCCCTCGTTCACCGCGCGTGCCTTCGAGAAGACAGGGCTGTTGTCGCGGCCGATCACGATCTCCGCGTCCGGCATGTGGGTGCGCCAGTACACCTTCAACCACTCCCACACGCGGGTGCGGTACTCGTCCTGATCCCGGAACGGAACGATGAAGCTCACCTGCGGACGCCGACGGCGACACACATGCCACCACTTCGGCTTCCACGGAGTGGGCAGTTCCTCGCGCTCCGGAGGCAGGGGTCGACCGATAGCCACCTGCAGTGCCGCCCACAGCTGCTCCTGCACACGCTCCACCACCTGCCACGGAGCGGTCCACATCTCACCGAAATGCGGGTCGCCATCCGGGTAGATCGAGGCGTAGTCGCGGAACTTGAAGTCCCGATCCTCCTGCGTATGCTGGAACTTCGGGTGCTGGTACGGACCGACCGTCAGACGCTCGGCCTGCCGCGGGATGCCGTAGGCATCAGCCACGACCAGTCCATGCAGGCTCGACGAGATGATCTGCCGGCACTGCACGATCTGCTGCACCACATCCTGCACATTCCCGGACGGGTCGATCAGCTTCCCATGCGGGAAACGCTGAGCCAGCGTGGTATCCGACCAGTGCGGGATCACACCGAGGTCGTACACCGCATCGGACTGCTGAACGAACCGGGACACCAGCAGTCCCAAGTCACCCAAGACGGCCTGTCCCTGGTAGCCGATGACACGGTTGGCCGTCAACTTCCCACGGAGTGCCAGGATGCGCGCGTTGGACAAGTCCACCCGCGTCTCAGGCAGGAGGATCCCTGCACCGCAGACAGTCCCGGCGAACCTGGTCGGTAGGTGCTCGAGGATGGAGCCGACCATGACGAGCTCGGCCGACTCGGGATCGGAATGCTCCCAGTCGTCGACACCGAGCTTGCGCAGCAGGAACTCGTTGATCTGGTCACCGAAGTTCTTGGTGCCCTTCCACCAATACGTGGATCTCACGGTCGGCTCTCCCCCTTGTGGTGGATCACGCTTCCCAGGGCCACTTCTCGGACGTGTTACCCAACAGGTCGATCAGCTTGAACGCCGAATCCGAGAGGCTGGCGATCGTGACCCGGTTCTTACCGGACGCCTGGGCGGTCGCGTAACCGCCGAGGTTGACGGTGATAAGCGGGGTCGTGTTCGGAATCACTGAGCCGGGATCAGCGATCCGGACGCCGAACAATGAAGCGCCCCCGTACTGCTCATCGGTGATGATGACAACCCGGTCGTGCCCCTTGAACCAAGCCTGCAGCGTCCCTGCGGTGTCGGTGCCACCGAGGTTCCGTGCCGACTCGACGGCGTTGATGAGGCTGGCACCGGGCTTCAGTTCGATCCGGTAGGCGTTGTTGCCGTACGCCACGAGGTCGGCGTGTTCTGCACGCTGCGCGAGGGCCGTACCGAACAGGGTGGCCTTCTCGGCGTTGGTGATCGTCTCGCTGTAGCCGAACATCGAGCCCGACCAGTCCATCAGGATCAGCGTGCGGCCCTTCAGTGACGGCACGTTCTGCAGCGTGTGATGCAGCCCGATCTCCAGCGGCTCGTGCCAGCGCACATTCGGCGCATTCTTGTACGCCGTGAGGAACCGCATCGGCAGCGCGCGGGACTTCGCGATCTCGTCAGGGTCGGACAGCTTCGCCTTGACGATGGCCACCGACTCCGGCGAGATGCCGTTCGTGTCGAAGTTGCGGAGATTACGCATGAGAGCGAAAGCTCCCATCGACGGGATGATCGCGTCCCACAGCTCACCGGTCCACGGGCCGTTGACGATGGAAGGGATGTCCTCCCAGGTCATTCCGGCATTCTTGAGGTGGTCCGACAGGGTGCCGTTCTTCGCCCAGTTGCGGATGAGGCTCGCGTCCACGCCCCGGATCCAGCGGTTCGCGCGGATCATCGGCAGGGTGCCCTGCACGACGTTGGCCTCGTGGTGCCGGTCGTCGAGGATGTACTTCGCCAGCACACCGTCCATGTCCGGGTGGGTCAACTCGATGACGTCGGCGAAGCGCAGCGCGGACTTCTGGCTGTCGTACTTGAGCCAGTTCCGTTCGGTGTACATCTTGCTCACCGCGTCGGCGACACCACGCTTCACCGGCTTCGGGATGCGGCGACCGTGCTCAGAGATCCAGTACGCCAGAAGCTCACCCGGCTCATCGGGACGCGCGAGGACCGCGCGGATGATCTCGCGGTTCCCACCCTGCTCGCCCGCGTCGAGACGTGCCTTCACCGCCTCGCAGGCGAGGATCGCCGGGCCGGTGCGGAGCATCGCGTCGTGGCGTAGCCAGTGCAGGAAGTCCCGCGTCCACTTCGGGTCCGCGACCGCGACCTCCTTCAGGAGTGCCGTCTGGCGCGTACGGAGGTTGGACGCCGACTCGTAGAACTTGTCGACGGCGAACGACGTTGCAGCTGAGACGAACAGCTCGGACTTGGCGTCGCGCTTGAACCCTTGGGCACCGTTGTGGTTGACCTGCTTGATGCCGGTCGACTGCACGGCGGAACGCTGGGGTGCGCGGACGGTGCCGGAGTTGAAGCGTGACATGGGGAGTCCTTCATGAGAGGGATGGGTGAAGCGTTGTACGCGCGAGATCAAGGGCGATGTTCCAAGACGTAGCCGCTCTGCCTGTTGAGCTACAGACCGAAGTCTGACGGGACTCGAACCCGCACCCGCTCCTTGACATGGAAGTAAGGAACACCTGCGCACCGCGCGTGAATCAGTGCAAATAAGCTGTGCTGAGATCCAGGACGATCAGATCAATTTAGGTGTCTTAGGCCGCTGGACAACCCTGCAACTCTCGTCGCAGAGCCGGGATTCGAACCCGGGTAACCCCATTGTGAGTGGAAGTAGATCGGATCTACGCACCAGCACAGCTGTTCTTAAGTTATATAGACCCGAGATCAGAGTCGCGGCGGCGTGTTTCATTATGCAAGAAGTAACGCCAATGCTTCGCACCGGAGCTGTTTAATCGGGGCCGTAGGACTGCGTCTTCGTTGGCCTCGGAGATAACTGTAGCAGCGGCATGGACGGAAACTCCGCCGCAGGTCAGAGCGCTTTCAGGTCCGCCTGCAACTGCGCCAGGTCGAAGCCTTCGACGGTCTTACCCTGACCGTTCAGGAAGTCCTGCGAGAGGAACACGAACGCCTCGTCGCAGTACTTCTCGATGGCGCCCGGCGTGATCTCCACAAGCGAACCCCAGGTGACGGCCACGAAGTTCCCGTTGGCGCGGCGGCCCACCACGACGACACAATGACCCCCCTCAATGGGTGAGTCGCAGACATCCCACACTCCACTGCCGTCCGGCTTGAATGCGTCCTGCCACGCGGAGGGAAGATTGACGCCGATGAGCGCGGTCCCGAAGTAGTAGCAGCCGTCGGCGAGCTCTGCGGGATCCTCCGCCTGCAGTCCCAGGAATGCGCCAGCCTTGTGGAGTCGGCCTGTCGCATCCTTGAAGCCGGTCGAGCAGAGATACTTGGCGGCGGTGAGCATGTCCGTGCCCTGGTCACTGTTCGGATTGCTCGGGGTGTAGCCGGTGATCGCGGAGTACAGTGCGATGGCGTCGTAGTCGGTGAACAGGGTGTGTATGGCGTGGCTGGCAGTCCATGCCATGACCTGATGACAGCTGCCAGCTTCGACACAATCGCCGAGCCGGTCGTTGGCGAGCATCCCCCAGCCGCTGATCGGGTAGAAACGCTCGAGCCCGAACGCGGTAGGTGCCGGCGCGAGACCCTTCGGCACATCTTGCCGGAGAAGCCGTCGGAGGAATGCCTCCCAGCGCGGCAGGGCTGTCTGGACGTAGTCCTTCAGCCACAGATCCGGTGTGCCTACGGGTTCGCGGCGCCCCAACTGGTATCGGCTCATCATTCCCCCCGGAATGTTCTTCGGATATGGACAAGCCCGGACGCCTCCCCCGCGTCCGGGCCGTCACAAAGGGCTACGATTCGGCCATTGCGCTGGCACCAGGAGAACCCCCAACTCCTACCTACCAGTGTATCGGGAGGGCTACGGTCAGCCCTTAGTCGCGCCGACGGCGAGCGCCAGCAGATGTACCGGATCGGCGTAGCGGACATGAAGTCTCTCCGGGAAGTTCAGGAGATGCCCTGCGAGCAGCAGAACGGCGGCATGGGTGAGGACGGGTCGCGTCTCCAACCACTCATCCACCACCTCGGACAGGAGCTTGTTCCCCGAGCGCACCGCGTACGCCTCGTAGGTGACGATGCCCAGGCCCAGCACGGCCCATGCCTGCTTGCCGGTCACGCCACCTCGTCCTCCCACCCAGGGATGCGGATCGTGGGGATACCCAACGACTCCCAGAGCTCGCAGATTTTCGGGTGGTCGTCGACGGCGGCCACGATGTCGAAATCCAGCTCCTCCGTGAGAATCCGATGGATGTCGCGCTTCACCTCCACATCCGGGCGGTAGTCGGTGTCGCCGCGCATGAACGGCCCGTGGAAGTCGCACGGCATCCAGTGCCTCAACCACGCCGTCGTCACAGCCTCCCAGCGGTACATACGAGCTGTCACCACCACGATCTCCATATCGCGGAGAGCCCAGGCGTCACACAGGTGGATCACCGGCATGTTCGGTGGACAGTCGGCGGACTCGCGGTGGAAAGCGTCGAAGTCCTTGGGGCGCTTGGCAACATGGTGACGGATCGAGGAAACGTCCACCAGTGTGCCGTCGACATCGACTATCAGCGCGTCAGTCATCGGTTATTCATCTGGTAGTCGACCATCTCGGGACCGCGAGGCCTGTTGTCGGCGGCCATCCGGGATGCCCATTCCAGAACACGCTCAGCGAAGTAAATGCGGAAGACGTTGTCTTGCATATAGTGACGCCTGGCGTAGTAGGAAGCCCAGGTCTCATTTATGGCTACGTACCAAACGAGGTCGACGCGCTTCTGCTCGCCGATCGGTTTACCTGTATCGAGGTCGGTGAGTTGGATGACGAACTCGGTATGCGCTCCACTCTCATCCACCCACGTCTCCCACGCCAATGGATACTCGACTGCCGGCAGACGCTTGCGCAGATACGAGACAGGAGGATGAGGATGGCCGTACGTCCGCTCGGCGTTCTTCTTCGAAGGGGCACCCTTAGCTCGGCGCGTTACCCGCATCGCGTGCAGTGAAACAGCGATGGCGGCCAGCCCTACGAGCATGCTCACGACGTCGATGGCGATCACTGATCGCCCTCCATTCCGGTAGTGGGCGAGACGAGCTGCCCACTGTAAGGATTGATGCAGATCGGATTGTCCAGGCCAGCGAAGGCCCCCTCGGGCAGCCCGAGGAGAGACGTCAACATCTCCATGGATTGCGTCAATGCCGAGAACATGACACCAGCCCAGAACCCCTTGTCCCACGCGCGGGCGCATTCATCACTCACCGCGCACCTCCCTATCCATACGCCTATACGCCTCGATGAGGCGGCGCCTACCGCGCTCTGACAGAAGATCATCCACACGCTCGTACACCCACGGGGAGTTGTCCTGCATCCACTCCGCGCGACCGATGGCCTGACCGCATATCACCCGTCCCAACCATGCGGACGGCCCCATGAAGACGAGGTGATTTTGACCGAGGAGTTCATGCGGAGTAGTACTCACCGGTTCCACCAGCTCTCGTGCATCTTGATGAGGAACCGGTCGATCACCGCACTGTCCGGGCGGTCCGGCAGGTCGGCGGTCTTCTCGATGGCGCGCAGCTTGTCCAGCTGCTCGTCGATCATCACGCAACACTCGGCGTACGAGATCCCGCCAGTGCGCATCGACACGAGAGTGGAGCGCCACGGCTCCGGCATCGGCAGGCTGATCCGGCCCGTCGTCAGGAACTCGATCCCCTGCACTCCCAGCCGTACCGCGTGGGCTCCGAACTTGACGTCGTAGCCGTACTTCTCGATCAACTCGGGGCGGTTCGTATGACGGCGTGCGACGGTGCCGCGTAGCTGCTCGAGCTGCGAGTTGCAGTAGCCGATGAACTTGCCCGCAGCCTGCTTCGAAGCGAACAGGTCCATGTTCCGCATGAGATGCGCACCCTCCGGTGTGGAGTAGTGGACCTTGTTCGCCGGCGCGAAGCCCAAGATCAGCACCGTAGGGTTGCCTGCGGCGGCCAGCCGTACCCACTTACGCAGCGAGTAGATGGTCTTGTCGATGTCGCCGGGGCCGGAACGCACACCCTCCGGCTGGGTGCGCCAGATGTACTGCTCGAAGCGTTCGAGTCCCATCACGCACGACTTCGGTTCGACGCACACGCCCATGAGGTCCAGGTCGTCCTGCTCGGCCACATTGATGCCGTGGAGAGTCGATCCCACTTCACCGAGAAGGATCAGGTTACCCTCGGCGATCTCGCGGTTCCGTTCGCCTCCGTGACTCATCAGTCGTCCTCGTCGTCCTCGTCGTCCTCGTCGTCATCCGGGTACGGGTTGGTGCAACAGTCACCACTGCAATACTCGCAATCGGGTGGCTCGATGTCCCGGACTAACGCCTTAAGCGCGTCGTCCCGGACGGCTGCTGCGATGGTGCGTGCCTTCTGGGCCGGAATGCCGGTGGCCTTCAGTGCCTCGACGGCGCGGTGTCGCAGCTTGAGGATGGTGTCGCGCTCAGTGGCGAGTTCTAGGACGCGCCTGAGTGCCACGAGTTCCTTCTCGACGCCGGCGAGTTCCCTCGTGCGCGTCTCGATGATGGCTGCCACCGTCGCGGGGGTGGAGGTCTCGTGGCAGATGTTCTCGTACACGCCGTGCCGGTTGTAGCCGCCGTAGTAGCCCTTGTGGATCGTGACGAAAATGTCGTTCATCACGGGGAGGATGGACATGTGTTCTCCTGTAGACGTTTGATTTTCAGTAGGCGGTCGCGGTCGAAGAACAACTTCGGCGGATCACCTTGATGGCGGGTGAGGAGCGGGTGCTTGTCGCCCCATTCGCGGAGGGCTGTGTGGCCGCGATTCGTGAGGCGCTTGGCCTCATCCAGATCCACCCACTCCACAACATCCTGGAGCGGCCAGCGACCCAGGTTGCGGCGGCGTGTGGACGTCCAGTCCTGTAGCAAGGCCTCGATCTCCGGGTCCGGGACGCGATGGGCGGCGCGCCGCAGACACTCCAACCTGTCCGCGAAGGTGCCGTTTCGGAAGCCCCACCGCTTCGACCAGTAGACGACCATCTCCCTCTCGGCGCGGACGGCGTCGACAGCGTCGATGTCCACTGGGATCTGCCACATGGTGTGCTGGCGCACGAACGCATCGCCGTTCCGCCCTCGGGCGGCGGACATGTTGGCCTCGATCCAGAGGAGGAGGTCTGGGGTCTCGGTGATGAGGGCGATGCATTCGTGGCGCGCGCTCAACTGGCGTCACCCTCCCCGGGGTATTGATCGGGGAAGACGACCTTGCAGCACTCGTCATAGAACTCGGCCGCGTTCTCACGCGGGAACAATCGAAGCCATTCCCGGATATCTTCGTATCGTCCAGCGTTCTCCTTGCGCCACTCGGCACATCGCTTCCAGTTGTCTCGATCCGAGACGATGTCAGAAACGATGTCCATCACCTCGTGGATCCCGCGCAGCGACTGGCTCGGTTCGCGCAGAGCGAGCTTCGTCAGCGCGGCGAACAGGACTGTCCAGTCGACAGTGGGTTCGCTCATTGGGCCAACGCCACAAGGTCGATGAAGTCGGCCAAGGTCATATGGACGTACTGCTGCAGCGGATCTGAAGTGCCTCGCTTCTTCGCCACCACGACACCGATCTCCGCACCGTCGTTCTCGCGCTCCGCCTGAGCCTCGCGTAGCCAGCCGGAGATGTTCATCTTAGCTACGTCCTTGCACTCCACCACCACTCGGCGCGTGCCTTTGAGGAGGACACCGGAGATGTCACCCTTGTCCTGGGCACCGGTACGGGCGCGTCGTTCGATGTTGCCCGCGAGATAGGTATCGAGGGTCTGAGCGATCAGGGACTCGAACCTCGTCCCTGCCGCCTTGGCTGATGTACGACTACGGGCCATCGGAACCTCCTTCCATGAACTCGGCGTGCTCGTGGAAGCAGTTCTCGCAGAGGTCGACCCGATAGCCACCCTCGGCTGGGCCGAAGATCTCCTCACTGCTCATACCGACATGGAGACGGCGGGTGAGCGTGACCCCGCCGCCAGGGACCGGGATGTCATCACCGCAGCGATCGCAGACGAGACGCTTCACGAGCCGGACCAGTCGACGTAGAAGTCGACAAGGATCTTGGTGATGAGCGCGATGGCGGTGATCGGCTTGCCGGCGGCGGTACGCCAGTTCATCTGCTCGTACGCGGTCGTGTGCGCACCCTGGGCGAACGCCCACATCCATCCCGCCGCAGTGAACTGGTCCTCGATCCACTCGGGGATGTCGGCCAGCTCCAGGTCGTCACCCTCAGCGTCGGCGATGATCTGCGGCAACGACTTCTGCATCGAGGCGATCCACTTCAGGAGAACCTGCGGCTGCAAGGAGAAGTTCGCGACGATGTCAGTGGCCGCCCACTTCCACGGGCTGTAGAGGGGTGCCGACGTCATCAGATCGCCGGGACTCGCGAGTTCCCAGTGCCGGAACGTGTCCTTGGAGTAGTCGTGCTGGTGCGAGTAGATGCCCGAGCCGGTGCTGACATCCCCTTTGAAGTGGTAGCTGTCCCCCTCGGCGCGAGTGGGATTCGCGAGGGAGATACGCCCCACCACCTTGGTGCCCGTGTACTGGTCGAGGAACGCGGATCCGACGATGCCGCCGAGCGAGTAATCGACCAGGACGGTGTCGTGCGGAGAACTGTCGACAGCCTCGTTCAGCCATGCCACGCCGGCGGCCACCGACTCCTCCAGTGACACTCCGAGCGGGTTCTCGGGCGCCGGGGTATCGGGGCCGATCGAGGCCGGATACGGGTTCTCCACGACCTCGAAGTGGTCGGGATCGAGACCAGCCACCGCAGGCCAGAGGAAGTTCTTCCCCATGCTCTCGCTGGCACCGCGCGTTCGTGCTACCTGAATCATGCTCAGTACCCATCGTTGTTGTCGTTGCGGTAGCCCGTGTTGGACTTGGGGTTCCGTGTTATCGAGAAAGTGGCGAAGTCACCCACCGGGTACACGGCGTCGGCGGTGACATCCAGACTCGTGCCGTCGCGGCCATCGCGGGTGGTGTAGGTCCGCGTGCGCAGTCGGCCCTCCACCTTCACGAGATCCCCCTTATGCAGAGACTCCGCCAGGTTCTCGCCGAGCCGACCCCAGACGGAGACACGCGCGAAGTCGGAGCCGTCATCCACCCACTGGTCGCCCTGCTTCTTCTGGTGATTCACGGCGACGGTGAAATTGCAGACGGACTTGCCGGACTGTGTTCGGTTCAGGGTGGGCGCCTCGGTGAGGTTGCCGCTGAAGTGCCAGTTGTTGACGTTCAAGTGAACGCTCCTTGGGAATGAGTAGCGTGTGAAACCTATTGTACTTGCCACATGGAGAGAAACTACGGCGTGCCGATGCGCACGTGGGGGCCGTCGAAGAAGTCGGTGACCACACCGGTTGGGCCGTTGCGCTGCTTGTCCACGATGATCTCGATCTGGTCCGAGTCACGGTCGGAGGGATCCCGGTGTAGCAGAATCACGATGTCACTATCCTGCTCGATCGCTCCGCATTCACGGAGCATGTCCTTGTTCGGCCGATCGTTCTTGTTCTCCGGGCGACGCAGCTGTGCGGCGACGACGACCGGTACCTTCAGCTCCATTGCCAGCCGCTTCAAGCCACCGGACAGTTCGGTGAGCGCCGCCAGCCGATCCTTCGCCGACGGTAGTCCCATTATCTGCAGGTAGTCGATGACCACCATGTCCAGTCCGACTGCGCGCTGCTGCAGCTTGGCGCGCTGCCGAACCCGCGAGAGGGTCACGCCCGGCTCATTGACGATGGTGATCGGCGCGCCGACGATCTGCTCCGAGTAGTCCTGCAGCCGTTGCGTGTAGACCTCATCGAGGTCGTTGTCCAGGATCCGTCGGAGGGGGACGTTGCCACCGCAGGCCATGACTCGCGACATGCACTCGTCCTGCGACATCTCCAGGCTGTAGTACAGCAGGTGCTGACTCCATCGCGCCGCCTGCTCCAGTAGGCCGTTGAGGAAGACCGACTTGCCCACGCCGGGTCTGGCGCCGATCGTCACGAGCTGAGAGCTACCGAAGCCGCCGCCGACCAATCGCTCGTTGAGGACGCCATAGGGTGTGGGGCTGACGACGCGCGCGGTGGGATCGCGCAACAGCTCCCACCAGTTCCGCACCGCCTCATCGAGTAAGACACCCTCCCCCGTGTCGAGCAGTGAGGTCGAGAGCGCGCCGAGTTCCTGATGGATCACATCCAGAGCCTCGGCGAACGTCCCCACCTCTCCGTCATCGGAGATGCGCTGGACTCCATGCTGAACAGCGATAAGGAGCCTTCGCCGCTGTGCCGCGTCCTTGACGAGCTCGGCCGCCCGTTTGCATTCCGAGAACACCACACGCTCACCGGTGAAGGTCTTGATCGCCGCCTCGACATTCAGCGCGCGAGACCCTGACTTCGCTGCCTCACCCCGGATGTTGTTCGGGAGACAGTACGAGTTCCGGGCTCGGAGGACGCCGGCGATGCGCCACAACTCCGCGAGGGAAGGGGTGGAGAAGTCGTCCGGCGCCACCATCGCGAGGAGGTCGTCCAGCTGACCGCGCAGTCCCACGGAAAGGACTGCGCGGGCCAGCATCTCCTCGTCGTCCCGGCGCATGGTGGCGTCGTAGGCCGAGGCGAGAAGATCAGTCATCTTCCCTCGGCACGGAGCAGCCATAGCAGGAGTGGTGTCCTGTGTCGCCGTCGGTGTACGTCCAGCCAGTGGGGACAGACAGCAGGATTTCTACAGGGTTGATGTCCACCTTGGTGACTCCGCCGCACTCATGGAACAGGATCAGGTGGATCCCGAACGGGTACTCCACTTCAGTGAGCACGCGCCGAAGATCCGTGAACAATTCGTCGTCGGCTCCGTCGTAGAACTTACGCTCCGCCTTGGATGAGATGGGGAAACTGGGGTGTCCTGGGTCGCCGGGCCAGTACCCGATGTTCAGATGGTTGCGCCAGCGCTCAACGAACCAGGCTGGCAGCTGAACCTTTACATCCTCGGATGTCACCATGCTACGAAATCCCACGATCCGGTTCCTTTCTTGGCCCATGCTCGACGTTCAATACTTTCAGCCATCGCCGTACCTCACGGTGACCCTCTCACCACGCGTTCCGATCGAGTTCGTTCGCAGCATCCAAGAGTGTCTCCCGCAGGTCCGGATCGTCCAGGAGTTCCGCACTTGCACGCAGGGCGTCAGCGCGCTCGCGGCGTTCCAGACGATCCCGCTTGGCGCGATCCTCGCAGACGATCGTCGGAATGAAGAATCCGCGTGCGCGACGCACAACGCAGGCGACGCCGATTCCCGGCAGCACGATCGGCCAGAACACCGCGGCAAACGTCGCCGGGATCACCACGTCGTTTATCATGGACATGCGTTTTTTAGACCAGAAGCGGTACTGGTGGTCGGCCACGATCCGCGCCGTGCCCAAGGCGCCCACCACGTACCCCACAATCAGAGCGATGCCCAACACTGAGCCTGTCATCCTTTCCCCCTTCCGGGGACATGCTTGTCCCTCCATGCTGGCCCGCTGTGAGGCGACGGGGCGCCCGTGGGACACCCCTCCATGCAGGAGGCCAGACGTAGGCGCGTGGAGCCGAGCTCTGTTTCCAGCCGCTTGATCCGGTCACGCTGCTCGCTGCTGATCTGCCGCCATATGGTGTCCGCGTGCCGCCACTGGGCCGCGCGCCGTGCCATCGCCCGGAGTGCGGCAGCGTAGGCGGCGACCTTGTCCTCGGCGCGGATCGCCCGCTGGCACACCGCCTCATGCCGCAGCAGCACGTCCAAGCGGTCGCCCCCGACAGCCTGTCGGGCGTCGTCGCGCTCCACGGTCAGCCGCTTGTTCTCGGCGTGCCAGTCGTTCGCGACGTCCTGCAAGACACGAACTTGCGCAGCAGACTCGGCCAGATTCTCGCTCCACCCGCGCTCCCGCTCACGCAGCTGCTCGACCTCGGCCATCAGCTCCGGGACCAGCGAACGCGACTCGATCAGGCGCACAGCATCCCGTGTCGACACCTTCGAGCCGTCGGGGTGCCGGACGATAATCGACTCGATGCCACCCGTCTCGGTGGGCACCTCGACCACGGCCCACTCGATCTGCGGGCCTTCCAGTGCCGCAGCAGCACGCGCAAGCACATCATCGGCGGTCACAGTTCCTCCTCGGAGTGATGGGCGTCGTTGTGCTCCCGCACTTCCCGTTCCATCGGTCCGGTCGGGGCGAACGGCTCGCCGCACCGGTACCAGTCGCACTCACGGCACCCGGCGTCCACACTGACACCCATGCCGATCAGCTTCGCAGTCACAGCTCCTCCTCGGGGTAGCAGAGACGCGCGGTGGCGCAGATCGGCACGCCGTCGCGGTGGTCGTGGTAGTTCACGCACTCCTCAGACTGGTAGATGTCGTCCACGCAGCACTCAGCGCACACGTCGTAGAGGCGGTCGCAGGTCCAGCCGATCTCCGCGACGTAGTGATGCTCGCCGTCCGGGTGTGTGTTCCCCACCTCGTGCGGGTCTTCGGTGATGTGGTGGTCGCATTCGTCGCCGTAGACGGTCCAGCGCTTGTGTAGCTCGCGGATCGGCGCCAGGGCCTCACGGGCGGCGGCCTCGGCGTGGTCGGTGCTCCACGGGCTGCTGTAGGCGGACTCCCACCAGCGGGACGCCTTCTCCGCCCGCTCGGCCGCTGCGACGGCGGGATCGGCGGCGGTCATAGCTCAACCCCGCAGCGTTCACATCGGATCGGGGCCGGGGCGTGCGTGTGCGCGTTACCGCTGAAGTTCGATCGGTGCAGACCGATCCAGCACAGGAGACGACTCATGCCGCACCTCGCTCGCCGTCCATCGCCGCGAGCCGTGCCCATGCCGCCTGACGCACCGACTCCGGCAGCTCCCCGTTGGTCGCCTGCGCTTCGGCCACACACCAGACGCACTCGCACTCATGCCACTGCATGTCGCCGTGCTCGCGGATCAGCCGTTCGGCTTCGCGGTAGTGATCCGGGCCGTTCATGACTCCACCGCCTCGTACTCGGGCAGCTCCACGACCGCGTAGCCCGCGTCGGTGAGCGCCTGCATCACAACCTCAGCGGTCGACGCCGGGATCTCCTGCACCTCCGACAGCGGCATGTCGGTGCGCAGAGACGCCAATGCGAGGATCAACCCCAGCTCGCCCTTGATGGCCTGCGTGACCACATCCTGCGCGCTCACGATGCACGCTCCGCAGCGCGTGCGGCGACGGCGGACAGCGCGGCAGCAGCCACCCATTCCGCATCCTCCTCGGAGTACATGCAGTTGACGGAGACCACGAGGTCGGCGCCGATGAACCCGACCGATGCCACGCCGCCCATGTCGCCGCGCCGCAGCCACACGCCGGGGCGCGTCGGCTCGACCAGCTCCACGACCGCGAGCCCGTCAGCGGATGCGATCTGCTCGGCGACGTGAGCAGCGTGGTCACGGACGAACCGCTCATCCTCACCGCACGCCCACGTGGGCTCCTCCGGCCAACGCCACGGGCACGAACACGCGAACGCGCCAGGGATCGGCTGATGCTCGGCCAGTACCCCGGCCACCCGCTCAGTCGCGCTCACTTCGCAGCCTCCCGTCCCGCACGAATGCCAGCCAGCACCAGCGCGATCCGCTTCTCCCGCACGAACTCCGCGACGTCGTCCCACGTCCGACCCGGTTCGAACGCCAGGTCCTGCGCGTCGGCTACAGCCTCCGCGTAGAGACGATCGGCGCGAAGATTGAGGTCATACGCACTGAGGGGGTAGTACGCAGACTCCGTGTCGTGACCAAGCCGGGCGATGTCCTCTGCTGCGACACGGTCCACCACCCTCGCCGCGAACCGGAGCGCCTCAGGGGAATCCGCGGCAGGCAGCACCGTACGGCTCACCACCCACGGATGCTCAGCCACCTCGGCGTCGATCAGGCCCGACACGATGGTGCCGACAGGGTCACCAGGCTTCGCCGTCGCGGCAGGATTCGGGGCGCTCACTGCGCGACCGCCTCAGCATCGGCGACGGCCACAGTCCATGCGGCGGCACGCGCGGCGAGCAACGGAATCAGTGCGGCATACTCCGCACGCCAACGCTCGATATCCGCATCCGAGCCGCACCACTCCTCAGCGCGGCGCTCCACCTCCGCGGACAGCGTCTCCACGGTGCCCGTCCAGCAGCCGACCTTGAGCACGTGGCCGGCCTTCTCGTCCCGAAACAGGGTGACGTGCACCGACTCCGAGCCGATCGGACCGAGGACGAGGATGTCCTGCCCGCCGAAGACCCGGCCGTTGCCGGAGACCCGGCCGTTGCCGAAGACCCAGCCGTTGCCGGAGACCTGGCCGTTGCCGAAGACCCGGCCGTTGCCGGAGACCTGGCCGTTGCCGAAGACCCGGCCGTTGCCGAAGACCCGGCCGTCGCCGAAGACCTGGCCGTCGCCGAAGACCTGGCCGTCGCCGAAGACCTGGCCGTTGCCGAAGACCTGGCCGTTGCCGAAGACCCAGCCGTTGCCGAAGACCCAGCCGTTGCCGGAGAGGTTGACCCAGTCGCGAATCCAGCCGCCGGGATCGCCGGCCTTCACGCAGTGCTCGGGCAGGTCGATGGTGGCGCGGATGCGGTGCAGGGTTTGGCCTGCGACGGTGATGGTTTCGTCGGTGAGTTCGTAGTGGCGGGTGGGGTTTGTGCTGGTCATGGTGGTTCCTTCTGTGGGGAGTAACTAAGGCCAGAGGGCCGGATCGAACAGGAGTTGGAGAGCGTAGAACGCCTGCTGGGGTACACATCCGTTGCCGATGATCTTCAGCTGCGCGCCGTACGGAATGGGGTGACCGGTGACGTGACCGTCCTCGAGTCCGAGCATCCACTCAGAGAACCGGGCGGCCAGTCGGGGACGGCCGTTCTTGTTGGGCTCGGTGGGGTCCGGAGCCTCACGGGTCAGCCCCTCCCATCGACGGATCGCGGATTCGTACTCGCCCCAGTCGATTCGGCGGTTGTGAACAGGAGCGCCCGATCGATCAGCTGCTGGGAGTGACCCTTCCGTTTGTCCGGGTGCTGCGCTCCCCCAGTCGCGTCCGACGCCCCAGGTGTGGGCAGCAGTCGTAGAGAGGTCTCTACCGCCCGATCCGTGCAGCCCCCCCCCCTGTTGAATCCGTGGTCCTCGGAGTCGGGAGCAACGCTAACGCAACCGCTAACGGCATCCCCATGCCGTTCCCGTTGTTCAAACGTTCCCGGACCTCCGCCCGGCGTTGTAGCCACTTCTCCACAGGTTCCCCGTTGTTCGCTGCGCTCGCATCCGGCGTCGGAAGCAACCCGGCAATCGAACTCATCCCAGGAGACTTCCGTGCCGCCTGAGAATCCGAATCCCGGTTCCTCGAATCGTTCACCGCCGGGGTCGGAAATCGTGAAAAAGAGTCTGTCACGTCGATGAGGCGCCCCGACATCGGATGCTCGAACAGAAACCCACCGGACATCCAGCCCATCTTCGGCACACTCTTGGAGTACCTGGCTGAATCCTTTGGAGCGATGTCCGGCGACATTCTCCAGCAGCGTGATTCGCGGTCGTAGGTGGCGTATGGCTTCACGGATGTAAGGCCAGAGGTATCGGGGGTCATCGGTTCCTAATCGCTTTCCGGCTTGACTGAAGGGCTGGCACGGGTATCCGCCCGTGAGGATGTCGATAGGCATCTCAGCGCGGACCTTGGCCCAGTCGATGAGCTTGAGGTCTCCCAGGTTCGGGATGCCCGGGTAGCGCTGCGCGAGAACCGTGCTCGCGTGCTTGTCCACCTCGGAGTACCAGGCGAGCTCCGCGTCGAAGAACTCCTCGACGGCCAGGTCCATCATGGCTGCTCCGGTGCAGAGCGATCCGATCCGTAGCGTCATTCTTTCACCGAAACCTGGTACAGGGCTTTGGATTCCAGCCAAAGATCCTTAAGGATCTCCTTCGCCACGATCCTCACCGCGCGGGCGTGAGCGTGGCCGTCGGCAAGAGGACTCCCCACCGGCGCCGGCCCACCCAGACCGAGGGTCGTTCCACAGCCCTTGCACTCGAGCGTGTGGCCGGCGGACGCATACTTGACCCGCGCCTGCCGGTACACCTGCTCGTAGTGGGAGCCGGGGAACTTCGGTGTGGCGGAGGCGATCACCCACACCCGCTTGCGGCACTCCTCGGACCAGTTGGACTTCTCCCCCTTGGTCCTGCGGGGTGCGCGGCCGTTCCGAACATCGAAGCCTGAGTACGACCACAGCTCGGAGACCAGCCTCGGCCGGTCGTGCAGATCGTTCCAGTACGGATCGCCGACGGTCGCCAGCAGGCGTGCCAGCTGCTTCTCGCCGATACCCTTGTGCCGCTTCTGATATTCGGCGAGAGGGTGGGCGCGCATCGCCCGCCGCAGATTCAACACAGCCTCGTGCTCGGCGCCCTCCAGAGTGTCGACCGTCTGGGCCAGGCGCTTCACGACCGGGTTGGAGAGCGGTAGACCGAAGCCGCGCTCCTCGCCGTCGGAGTCGGCCTCGTCGCGGGTCAACTGCCGCAGCCGATTAGCGTTGGCGATGCGCACCTTCTCCAGGTCGTCGACGGCATCGGCGAGGAGACCGAGGAGGGGATCCCGGAGCCAGCCCCCGGGGTGTTCGATGCAGTACCGGGTGTCGGGCGATTCAGGGTTCACCCCGGGGTCTGGGGTCTGGGACATTTTCGTCTTCTTTCAGGTTTGGGGGCACCGAGCGCTGGGACGACGGGCGTCGATGGAAGTTCGGCTCGGTGCCGTTCGCAGCGGAGGCGGAACGGGATGCGCTTGGCGTCCGGCTGTGAGAGAGGGGGCGGCGCTTGCCGGTACGGGTATCGGGGTTCGGTAGGCCGCTGGAGCGGGAGTTCCTATGGGCTACGCCTGAACTTCGGCTCCGGGTTCGTGGATGTCCAGGACGGATGCGAGCGTCGTACGCGGAAGGTCTTCGACGGTCTCGACGCCTTCGTCTGCGACGGCCTTGGCGAGGATGTCGAAGTGGTCGGCTTGATCGAGGAGTGTCCGCGACTTGTTACGCCGCGCCGCCGCTGCCTCTGCGAGGTCGTCGAGGGTCAGCTCGCCCAGCCGGCGCATCGTGCCGCCGATGGAGAGCCGCTGATCGAGCGCCGCCTGGAAGTGGTCGCGGATCCCTTCCCGCTTCTTCGATCGCGGTTGCGGGGTGACGGCGGGAAGGGGAACCTCGACGAGTTCGTCTCCGCGTAGCACTTCGGCGACGTGGCGGCCCATCAGTTGCATCAGCCATGCCTGGCGTTCTTGGGGTGTGGCGCGGCGGAGGATCTGATCGGTGATGCGTCCGGGGTCGAGTCCGGGGTTGGCGGCGGCGAATTGGGTGATGCGGGAGTCGAGGTCGCTCACTGGTGACTCCTTAGTGGCGCTGTGAGCGCCGTAGCAGTGTTGGGGGTATACGGATGGCGGGGGGAGGGTTTTCGTCGCTCTGCGTGTCACCCATGAGGCAAAGCGGGGGGTTCTGGTCGCCGCTGACCTGGTCGGGTTGCGGTGGAGCTTGGGGCGACCAGAGACTGGGAGGCCGGGCGAGAGGTGGGTATCCGGTGTACTTCGGGCCTCAAGTTTCGGAAAGTAATTAGGGCGAAGGATTACAGAGCGCGCTCAGGATCTGGTTCCGATGGTCTGCCACCCACGCCCGGTAGTGGTCTTCACGCGCTGCCGCGCGGGCCTGGACAGGAAGATCGTTGATGCCGGGAGGCAGCGGGATGTCGCTCCCCGCTCCGAGGCGCCCGATCTCTCGCCAGCTCTTGTCCTCGATGAGCTGCTGCAGCTTCTGCTCCGGAGTGACTACCGGGAAGTCCGACCATCGCTCACCGTTCAGCCATGAGGCCGGGTACGGGATGAACCGCTGCTCGGTGTCTTCGACCGACTTGGCGAACTCTGCCGTGGAGGCCAGGAGGAGATCGGGGGTGATCTTCTTCAGAGCTGTCCCGTACGCCTTCGCTGCAGATGCCTTCGCGATGTGCCGAGGGTAGGTCTGATACCACTCGGAGAAGCCGTCGATCACGCGCGCAGCGCTTCTTTTCTTACTTCCTTCGGAAGGAGAGGAAGAAGCGACGTCTTCGTCGGATGTAAAAGCGACGGACTCATCGCACGAAGCGATGTTTTCGTCGGAGGGTCTGTAGGACCACGTACGATCGTAGGGGCCGTCCTTCAGGTGGCGCTCCCGCACGAGTCGCCGCTCCGTCGCGAGGCGATCCAGCGAGGCGCGCACCGGCCGCTCAGTGAGACCGCCTAGATCCTCCTGCAGCTCCTTGATGGGGGCTCGCCACCAGACGTTCCCGTCGGTGTGCGTGTACGTGGCACGCGAGAACTCGCTGTTGCAGCGGAACGCGATCAGCTCGAACACGTACATGTCGAGGACCGCCGACGCAGTGTTGCCGTAGCCGGCGAGCCGCGCAGGGAAGAGGGTCACGAACAGATCGCTTCTCACAGCAGGTACCTCAACGCGGGCGCCGCGATGCGCTGGAGCGCGCCGTACAGGTGTGCCGGATTGGCGTTGTGTGCATCCTCCACGAGCGTTGGAATCTGCTCGATCACCGCGTTCGCGTGCTCCAGCTGCGCCTCCAGCTTCGCGATCGCACCGAGCGCGTCAGCGAGTTGGTCGACAACGACTTCGGGGACGATTAAGAGGGCGACGGTATCCCCCTCGCGCTCCATCGTGACGCGCACCCCGGAATCGCCGTCGAAGCTGTCGAGCGCTCCGACTAGTCCGCGCAGTTGCTGAACCTGGAGTCGCGTGTGAAGCTTGTCCATCAGGTCCTCCTTCGTTCGTATTTTTCGATGGCGAGCATGTACAGCTCGAACATGTCCTGGTGGAGCTGTGCGTCGCCGGCTTCAAGGGCTTCGGCCGCCACGTTCAGTGCGTCCCACGCTTCAAGGAGCGGGTTCATCAGCTGGTGGTCCATGCCCGGTATTGGTTCGGTGGATATGCGTGGGAAGATGGCGTCACCGCCCGACTGCTGCGCGCACCACCTTGGTGGCGTAGGCGTGCGCGGTCAGCCCCTGCGCCTTGGCGATCTTCAGGAGTCGGTCCATCTCCGGCTCGGGTAGGTTCACCACGATGGCCCGCATCTGCTCAGTCGCCATCGGGCTGCCGTTCGCTGAAGCCGCCCTTGTCGTCGAGGAAGACCATGCGACCTCGACGGAAGACGGGCACCTTTCGAGGGGTCTCGTGAGACCACACCCTGAACCCGAGAGTGGCTGCAGCCCTAGGGTGGTGCTCTTTCCACCCATGGCACCCCATCGTCCCGTTGCCGCATAGCGCCATGCCGTTGGAGGGTGCCCAGTCCCCGCCTTGTGAGCGGGGCTTCCGGTGGTCGTAGGTCACCCCCCACTGGCCGCATCGCTCGCAGCAACCGCCGGACCGCTCGTATACCAGCTCCCGCGCCCGTCGCTCCTCGGCGTTCACGACGTCTCCAGGTCCATGCGCTGCGCGGCGTGCGGGCCGCACAGGTAATCCGTTCCGCCGGCGGTGGTTCGGACCCACGACACCGGACGACGCGGACCCCACACACCCTGAGTCTCGACCTGCAGCTGCACACAGAGTGCACAGTGCCGGGTCTTCGCACGGGTGGCCTTGTAGGTGGCGATCCCGACAGAGAGCGGATCCTTCTGAGGTTCCGGGACGGTCGATTCAGGCTGCGGGAACAGGGCTTCGGTCTTCATGTGAGCGCCGTCTTCAAGACGCGCTCGAGTGCGACGAAGGCGTACCCCTCGGTGATGCGCCCACCGGTCAGCCGGATCGACACCGTGAACCCCACCTTGTCACCACAGACTTGGTCGTAACGGGCGTCGAAGATCGTTGCGGTCGTCAAGCTCGGCAACCCGTAGATGCGCGGCGCGTCCTGCTCCACCAGCTCCATTGCGATCTGGCTCATCCGAGAATCCTCATCTCCTGTCGCGCGTCGGCCTGCAGTGTCTGCAATGCCGACAGCTCCTTGTCGCGCGCCCGCACGCGGTCCTTCTGGTACTCGTGCGCGGCGTTGGCGACGAGCCACGCATCGAACTCGTCCTCGGTGTCCAGCACCACGTAGGCGTCCCGGTCCTCGGCGGTCAGCTTCCGCCGGCGTTCAGGGTCTTCAGGGTCGATGATCGGGGCCTTCACTCGGGATCGGGCACGAGCTCGGTCCAGGTTCTTCTGTGCCTCGTCAGCCTTCTCGCGGGTGACCTTGATCTGGTCGGGCATCGTGTGGAACTCCCTGGCTAGAGCCAATACGCGTGCGGCGACCTCGCCGCGCTCCTCCGGCTTCACGGGAGTTCCGCGTCGGGGATCTCGGCCGTGAACCGGATGACAGGCCCGAAGGGGGCGCGCTCATCGACCGTGACGGTGATGATGTCGCAATCTCGGATCGACTGGCTGCGAAGGGCTGTGGCTGCCGCCTCCAGGCTGTACATGTCGAATCCGTCGACCGGAAACTGGCATGAAATCTCGGCCATCAGCGCCACCCCCGAAGAGCAGCCAGAGGACGAACGCGAGGAAGCCCAAGTCGATTGCCATCTTGGCGACAGCGATCCATGTTGTCATGCATGGTCAGTTCTCCTGTCAGAGGGTCGCTTCGGAGTTGTCGAGGGTCTGCTGCTCCGGCTGCTGGTTGCTCATCTGGATCTGCATCAGCGCCGCCACCAACTTGTTCAGCACATCCTCGGACTGCTCGCGCACCTTGCCGCTGCCACCCACATCAGAGATGAGCTTGCGAGAAGCCTCAGCCGACACATTGTTCGCCTTGCAGAGCTCGATGGCCTGCTCGGCGAGATCCAGCCGGCGCTTCTCACCCGGATCGACCTGCTGCGCATGGGCGTTCGGTTCCGGCGGCCGATTGCCGCGCTCAACCGTGGTAGCGTCCGGATCCTCCTCACTGGTGGGAAGGTTCAGCACCTGCAACAGAGCGGTTCTGAGGGCTACGGACATCGCCTTCGCGGTTCCCTTGTCGGCGGAATCCCCTGCCTCGCCAGGGACTACGGCCTCGACCTTGTCACCCTCGGGGCCGTAGAATGTGTACATGACCTGGACCTTCACCCAGGACTGACGCTTCCCCTGGGTGGTCGTGTACTCGTCGTAGTTGACGGCCAGTAGCGACGGGACGACGACGACCTGATGTGTCGTGAACGCAGGATGTGTCGCATTGACCACACGGTCGATGCCGCGGAAGTTGAACGAGCCGCCCGGTGAGTTGTTTCGGTCGCCCTTGGAGACCGCGCCGACGTCCGTGGATACGGCGGAGAGTAGCTGGATGATGTTCGCCATCAGTCCTCGATTCGATTGGGTAGCACGGAGAGTGAGGTGGGGTCCGGCTCGAACGTCATGCGCTCGAAGTCGGGGCGATCGAAGTACTGCCGAAGCCGGCGAATGAACAAGAGCAGTAGTAGGGCGCGAGTCATCAGAGCGCCGCCGAGATGTCGACCACATCCAGCGGGTATGGGTCCCAATCGGTTCCGGTCCAATGGAAGATGTCTAGGCCCTCGACGGTCCATCCGGCATGGGCGAGAATCCGTGCGTAGAAACTGAGCTGCAGTACGAAACGACCCAGGTGTGTATGCGGCACCACGTCCACGAACGGCTCCAGGATCTTCTCCGGCTTGTGGACGTCGGTCGAAGTCTTGAAGTCCTGGACGCGCACCGACTTCTCGCCCACTCGCAACAGCCGGTCGATCAGGCCGCAGTGTTTCATCTTCGGGTCAGCGACGAACACCTCGTACTTGGCTACCTCATCCTCGCGGCCCTCGAAGAAGGACTCCACGATGGGACGCAGGATCGGGTTCTTCGTCAACGCCGACTCATAGGTGCCCTTCACCGCCTGGGAGACGGCACCGTACTTGCCGCGCAGTTCCAGAGCCGCATGGGCAGCGGAACCGACGAGGGACGACGCCTCAGCGTTCTTGTCCCACATGCCGATCACGTCCGACGGGAGAACTTGTGCCCCCTCGGTGTTCTCGCGGTTGGCCTTGTCTGCCGACTTCCCCGCGATCAAGTCCTTCGGGAACTCGGGGACGAAGCGGCTGGCGAACGTCGATCCCGACAGCCAGCCACCGGAACCGTCCGGGGAGGTGTACGTGTGGGTGATCGGATCGAAGAACACCTCGGTGCCGGAGGCCCAACACTTCAGCAGCTCCCCCTTGATGTCCGGCCGCTGGATCGCGAGATCCTTGCCGACGAGACGGTGCAGCTCCTGCATCTGCTTCAGCCAGTGGTCGCGGGCCTCCTCCAGAGTGGGGGCCGAGACGGTGAACTGGGGCTGGATGTTCCCGTACTGCATCGTCGGGATCGTGGCGCTCCCCCCGAACACCACCTCCGGCTTGAGGGCGACCACGAGGGCGTCGAGTTCATTCATTGGCGCGCCTCCGCCTCGGCCCGCGTCACGAAGAAGTGGATGCCCGACGCGCACTCGTTCCAGCGATCCGCATCGAATCCGTTGTCAGGCTTGACCGTCTTCCCTACCTCGTATCGGAAGCGCGGATCGTGCCGGCTGAATGCTTCCTCGGCCGGGGAGCCGTCCGCGTTGAAGATTGCGAGCACCTTCGCCTTTGACGCCCGGCACTTCCGCCCTGTGGCGTTGGACCTGGCGGCGTCCTTGGGGATGCGCAGATGGACGATGCGGTTGTCCAGAGCCTTCTTCCAGCCCTCTACGGACCCGGACTCGGGTGCCACCACCGTCTGAGCGGCTGCGAGCGCGGGGATCTCTTTGGCCCCGCGCAGGTCGGCCCCGTACAGGTCGGCCCCGCGCAGGTTGGCCCCGCGCAGGTCGGCCTCGCACAGGTTGGCCCCGTACAGGTTGGCCCCGTACAGGTTGGCCCCGCGCAGGTCGGCCTCGCACAGGTCGGCCCCGTACAGGTCGGCCCCGCGCAGGTTGGCCCCGCGCAGGTTGGCCCCGTACAGGTTGGCCCCGTACAGGTTGGCCCCGCGCAGGTTGGCCCCGTACAGGTCGGCCCCGCGCAGGTTGGCCCCGCGCAGGTTGGCCCCGCGCAGGTCGGCCCCGCACAGGTTGGCCCCGCGCAGGTTGGCCTCGATGACGGCGGCGCGAACGTCTGTTGCACTCTGTGCCGTATAGATAACAACGCCGGAGAGGTTCCTGATCTCGATCATTTCAAATGCCTTTCAGGGGAGGTTGATTCGGCGGACGGGTGCGATGAAGTGGTGGTCGCGCTCGCAAGTGCGGCAGAACGGTCTACCCCGGAATCCGAGACCGTTTCCGAGTTCGCGCTGGCAGCCGTAGCAACGTCCGGCGAATCCCGGATGGACCGTCTGCATCGCCTGGACCAGACGGGGATGGACCATGCAGCTGCACGAGTAGTGCTTCGGGGATCGGGGCCTAGCCACAGAACACCTCGTCTGCAGGTAGGGCCACTCCCCCACGAATGACGCCGGAGGTGGGTACGAGGTCGGGGAACGCTTCGCCGTCGAGCTGATCGCGCACCAGCTTGGCTGGATGACCGACTGCCGACACTAGCTCATCGAGGAGCCGGGACACGTTCGCGAACTGTGTTGCATCGGCAAGGCATTCGCGCTTGACGGGGCATCCTTGGCATACCTTCGGCGCGGCGGCGATGAAGCTGTCACGGTCCGGGTACGAGGATTCGAGGTACAGGTCGGGGTTTCGCCAGCGGCAGATCGCTCGCCTCTCCCAGTTAGCGGGTGAGTGCATAGCAGGCGCCTCCGATCATCGCGAGGACGAACAGGGAGTCGAGGGTGAGACGTAGCCAGTGCTGGAATCCTGGTTCGTAGTCGACGGTCATGAGCGGGCCTTCAACTCGTCCTCGGCTTCGATGATGAGGAGGTTCGCGTCGCGTCGGATTCTGTCCTCCCTGTCAGCGAGGATCCAGCCAACTAAGCAGATCACCACACCGGATGCGATGACACCACCCACGACGTAGTGGTGTTCGTAGAACATGACAGGTGCGAACGCAGCCCCGGCGAGTGCGGCGGAGACAGCCGACAAGCTCAGGATCTTCATCGGACCCACCTGCACAGGCGGTCCCAGTTGCCGGCGATGAGCACGAGAACGGCGATGTCGACGGCGATCACTTCGACACCTGGTTCGTGGTCTCCCAGCGGCCGACCACAGACTCGTCGCGGAGGAGATTCCCGGAGGGGTGGCAGGTGAGGCCGAATCCCTTGAGTTCCGCTCTGGTGAGTGGGGACTCGGGGACGGCGCACCCGTTCGCGGGTGAGCACTTCACGTACGTTCGGTCCTTGGATTCGGGCATGGCTTCGCCTTCCTTGAGCAACGGGGTTGGGGTGGGCTCGGACGCGAGCAGCTGAGGGGAACGGTCAATCCTTGGTCCGAGATGGAGGTCGGCGCGGTATCGAACCGCCAGCGGATGCTGTACCTGTAGCCGACCGAATTTGCGCCGCAGCGCGTTTGGTCTACTTGGCTGCCATGGGGGGCTAGAGGTACGTCCAGCGGCGGATGGACTCTCGGGAGACGACCACCCCGGTTCGGAGTCGGACGTAGTCGGCGATCTCCTGCCAGCTGGCCCCGTTGGAGCGGTGGTGGGAGATCAGATCCGAGAGGGATCGGCCGCCCATCCGGGCTTCGATGAGGAGCTTCTTGGGCTGCACATGAGGAATCATGCTCAGCATGAAACGTGATTGCAAGCCTTGTGCGCACTGCTGAGTCACACCTGCTGGTGGGACTGTGTTTTAACTTGCATGGAGTGCACATCGGGTGCACACTTGGAACAGGTCGGCAGCCATGACCGGCACCGACCACAACCGAAGGGATGGCCCAGGATGAGCATCGCTGCACATGAGGAAGACTGGATTCCTGGCGATTCGCTCGCCACTCGCGTCACGGTGGTGCGCGCCACGCTCGGAATCAACCGTAAGGAACTTTCTGAACGCTCCGGACTCTCGGAGAATGTCTTGCAGAGCATCGAGGACGGACGCTCCGTGCGCGACGCCCACAAGAAGGTGAGCGCCATCGCCCGCGCGACTGGCGTCAGCCGCGAGTGGCTCGCTTTCGGTGGCCCGCTCTCCGAGGACGGCCCCACGCCCGAACCTCCAGGGCGTGGGGTCTCCCAGCCCTATCGCAACAACTCCATCTCCCTCACGCTGGAGCCCGCCGCGAGCGCCTGACGCCCCCGCGCCCCGCGGAGGGCGAACATGTCGGACCGCCCCGCTAGGTTCCCAGGAGTCGGCCGGAGCGCTCGGTAGAGTCTTCCGGGAACGTGGAGAGGGAGTAGCGGTGTCGAGACGCGCGGTGGGCCTGTTCGCGGGCATCGGGGGCTTGGAGATCGGGCTCGCCGAGCACGGCTGGGACACGGAGTTGCTGTGCGAGATCGATGAGGGCGCGACAGCGGTGCTGAAGCACCGGTTCCCGAGCGTCCCCCACCACGCGGACGTCACCACGCTGCGCTCGCTACCCGGCGGCACCGAGCTGGTGATGGCCGGTTTCCCCTGCCAGGACCTCTCCCAGGCCGGCCTGACGGCGGGGATCACCGGCGACCGTTCGGGCCTGGTCGACGAGGTCTTCCGACTCGTCCGCCGCAAGGCCGGGCCGCGGTGGCTGCTGCTCGAGAACGTCCCGTTCATGCTGCGCCTGGACCGCGGAGCGGCGATGCGCCACGTCACCGGCGCCCTCGATGCGCTGGGCTACACATGGGCCTATCGCGTCGTCGACGCTCGCGCGTTCGGGCTGCCCCAGCGGAGACAGCGGGTGCTCATGCTCGCGTCCCGCACCGAGGACCCGCGGGAGGTACTGTTCGCGGACGACGCGGGCGCCCGGCCCGACGGTGACCCCGCACATCACCCGTGCGGCTTCTACTGGACCGAGGGCACGCGCGGCCTGGGCTGGGCGGTCAACGCCATTCCCACGCTCAAGGGCGGTTCCACCCTCGGCATCGCGAGCCCGCCTGCCGTCCGGACGCTCGACGGGCGCGGCATCGTGACCCCCGGCATCGTCGACGCCGAGCGGCTGCAGGGCTTCGACCCCGACTGGACCACCCCCGCGCTGACGGTGCCGGGCATCCGGTCCGGGCACCGCTGGAAGCTCGTCGGTAACGCGGTCAGCACCCGGATGTCGTCGTGGGTGGGACACCGCCTCGACGCGCCGCTCCCCTACGACGGTCGCGCCGACACGCCGCTCGCTCCGAGCGACCCGTGGCCCGTCGCCGCATGGGGCCGCGCAGGCGCCGCGCACCGCGTCGACGCGTCGACGTGGCCGGTGCACCACGAGTACGAGGATCTGGGTGGCTTCCTCGACGACGCCCGCCCGCTGTCTGCGCGCGCCACGGCCGGCTTCCTCAAGCGCGCCGAGGCCGGATCGCTGCGGTTCGTGCCGGGCTTCCTCGATGACGTGGCCGCGCACCTGGACCGGATGCGCGGTGCCGATCCCGAACGGGCCGCGTGAGCGAGCTCTGGCAGCCGCTGCTGCTCGCGCTGGACGCGGCTGATCCGAAGCCCGCTGTCGACGCCGACCGCGCCGACAAGAAGAACTACGCGCAGGCGCTGTCGAACGCCCTGGCGCAGACCGTCGCCGACGCATTGCGCCCCCTCTACCCGGACGTGACGCCCACCGCGGCGGGCGTCGGGCAGGAGGCGCAGGTCGACGTGGTCAAGGGGCGCAAGAAGCTCGACGTGAAGTCGGTAGACCCCAACCTCGGGCTGGTGTTGTGCGTGTCGATCAAGACGTACAGCTTCCAGGACTTCAATGCGCGGACCGGGCGCGCCGGGCGGTACACCAAGAACATCGTCCGCAACGACCACGAGCTGCGCGGCGAGGCCATGGTTCTGCACCAGCGCCAGCCGTACAGCGTGCTGATCGCGGTCATGTTCGAGCCCTACGAGACGTGCGACGACGGTAACCCGCGCACCCGGGGGCAGGCCGGCCAGAGCTCGTTCGCGAAGCACGTCGAGACCCTGGCCAAGCGGGCCGGCCGGGGCAAGCGCCCCGTGATGGGCGGCGCCGAGGGCCTATACGTGGACCTGGGTGCGGAGGACACGCGCCACGACCTGTTCGAGCGCGTGTTCATCGGGCTCTACGAGCTACACGGGCCCGACCGCGGCGCGGTGCGGTTCTTCGACGTCGAGCAGGCGCCTCCGCGGTGCGGCCGACCGGCCGAGGACAAGACGCTCTCGTTCGAGCAGTTCATCGCCGAGGTGCACCGGGAGGTCGAACACCGCAACCGCTTCGCCCCCACCTGGTCCGACGACGACGCCGACTTCGACTAGAACGGCCTTAGGGCAACGCCGCGATCAGCTCCCCGACCTCGGTGCGGGGACCCGTGAAGAACGGCGTCTCCTCGCGCGTGTGCCGCCGCGCGTCGGTGGCCCGCAGGTCGCGCATCAGGTCGACGATGCGGTGTAGCTCGGGTGCCTCGAAGGCGAGCAGCCACTCGTAGTCGCCGAGGGCGAACGCGGGGACGGTGTTGGCACGCACGTCCGCGTAGCCGCGCGCGGCCATGCCGTGCTCGGCGAGCATGCGGCGGCGATCGTCGTCGGGCAGCAGGTACCACTCGTAGCTGCGGACGAACGGGTACACGCACACATAGGCGCCGGGGGCCTCGCCCGCGAGGAATGCGGGGATGTGGCTCTTGTTGAACTCGGCGGGCCGGTGCACGGCCGTCGACGACCAGACCGGCGCGCTCGCCTGCCCCAGCAGCGTGGTGCGGCGGAAGTCGTTGTAGGCGGCCTGCAGATCCTCGATGCGCTCCGCGTGCCACCAGATCATGTAGTCGGCGTCGGCCCGCATGCCGGACACGGTGTACACGCCGCGCACCTGCAGATCGCCGTCCTGGACCTCCTCGAAGAACCGCTCGGCGTCGGCGGTCGCCTGCTTGCGCTGGGTGTCGTCGCCCAGCCTGCCGGGGATCACCGCGAACACCGAGAACATCAGGTAGCGGACTGTCGAGTTGAGCGCGGAGTAGTCGAGGCGAGCCATACCGCCATCCTGCCACTGGCGGGTCGGCAGCTACCCGGCCGCCTGCCGCTCGAGCACCCGCTCCGCGGCGGCCTCCGCGTGCGCGATGCACGCGGCCACCCCGACACCGTCGAAGTACGCGCCGGTCAGCACCAGCCCGGGTGGCGTGGCGGCCTCGATCTCGGCGAGCCGGTCGAGGTGGCCGGGTGTGTAGACGGGGATCCCCTCGTACCAGCGCTGCACGGCCGCCGACACCGGCACCGCGGTCACCCCGAGCGCCGTCTCGAGGTCGGCGCGGGCCACGTCGATGATGCTCTGGTCGTCCTCGTCGAGGATCCGGCTCACGCCGAGGCGGCCCAACGAGACCCGCACCGTCGGGCCCGGTCGGGTGTCCGCGCCCCACTTCTGGGTCGACAGCGTGAACGCCTTGGCAGTGAGGACCTGCCGGGACGCGACCAGCACGCCCGAGTAGTCCGGGAGCGCGACGGTGTCGGGCAGCACCAGGGTGACGATCGCCGAGTTCGCAGCCGGGATGGCGCCGACGGCGCGCGCAAGCTGCGGAAAGGACGTGCGCGTGATCCGAGCGACCTGCTGCGGCGGCGCCGCAAGGACCACTTTGTCGAACCACCAGCCGCGCAGCATCCACCCGGGCCGCAGCTCAGGGACGGGCGCGTTGAGCAGGATGGCGCCTTCCAGCTGCGCCGCGAGGGCGTCCAGCAGCTCCTGGTAACCGCTGCGGAACGCACCGAACACCGGCCCCGTCGCCGTCGAACGCGCCAGCACGGCACCGACCGCGGCCGTGAGGCTGGTGGCGCCGGCGTCCAGTTCGGCAGCGAGTGCCGGCAGCGCCGCGCGCAGCGAGACGTCGTCGGCATGTGCGGAGTACACCCCGCCGAGCATCGGATCGACGCACCGACCGACCACTTCGTCGCCGAGGCGCTCGCGGACGAGTGCCCCCAGCGACACGTCCGAGCCCGGGGCCCAGGCCAGTGGGACCGACACCTCGTGCGCGTCGGCGGGGATACCCATGAGCTGGCGCGCCGGGAACGGGTACAGCCCACCGTCGGCGTACACCGCGGGGCGGCGACCGACCGGCGACACGATGTCGTCTGCCAACCCCAGCTCCGCCGCCAGATCCATGACCTCCGGGCGGCGACGGACGAACGCCTCCGCGCCCATGTCCACCGTCATCCCGTCGAGTCGGGCCGAGCGGAGTTTGCCGCCCACCCGGTCGGACGACTCGAACACGGTCACGCGGCAGCCGGCCTGCTTCAAACGCAGCGCCGTCACCAGGCCTGAGATGCCGGCGCCGATAACCGCGACCGTCATCATAGGCCGTGCACCAGCTCCACGACTCGGGTGAGCACCCTCGGGTCGGTCGCGGGGAGTACCCCGTGCCCGAGGTTGAACACGTGGCCCGTGGCGCCCACGGCCAGCGCCGCGTCGGCGTCCGCGCACACCCGGCGGACATGCGTCTCGATCGCGTCCCACGGCCCCAGCAGCACAGCCGGGTCGAGGTTGCCCTGCAGCGCCCTACCCGGCCCGACGCGGCGGGCGGCCTCGTCGAGCGGGACCCGCCAGTCGACACCGACGACGTCGGCGCCGGCCTCGCCCATCGCGCCCAGCAGCTCGCCCGTACCCACACCGAAGTGCAGCCGAGGCACGCCGGCGTCCTCGAACGCCGCGAACACCCGCGCCGAGTGCGGCTGCACGTACTCGCGGTAGTCGGCCAGGGACAGTGCGCCGGCCCACGAGTCGAACAGCTGGAACGCCTGCGCGCCCGCATCGACCTGCGCACGCAGGAACACGATCGCCAGGTCGGCGAGCTTGCCGAGCAGCGTGTGCCAGGTGTCGGGATCGGAGTACATGAGCGCCTTGGTGCGCTCGTGACTTCGGCTCGGCCCGCCCTCCACCAGGTACGACGCGAGGGTGAACGGCGCGCCGGCGAAGCCGATCAGGGCGGTGCCACCGAGCTCGCCGCGCAGCAGGCGCACCGCCTCGGCGACGGGCTCGACCTGCGCGGGGTCCAGCGCGCGCAGGTCGGCCACGGCCTGCGCGTCGCGGATGGGCCGTTCGATGACGGGGCCGACCCCACTGACGATGTCGAGGTCGACACCCGCAGCCCGCAGCGGCACGACGATGTCGGAGAACAGGATCGCGGCGTCGGTGTGGTGCCGACGCACGGGCTGCAGCGTGATCTCGCAGACCAGATCGGGCCGGAAGCAGGAGTCGAGCATCCCGATCCCTGCGCGCACCTTGCGATACTCGGGCAGCGACCGACCGGCCTGCCTCATGAACCACACCGGGCGTCGGGACGGCCGGGTCCCCTGCGCAGCGGCGAGCAGCGGGTTGACGGCGGTTGTGTTGCTCATCATCCCCATCCTGTCACGAGTGTCGCCGGGGACAGCGGCGCGCCTCCCTCGCCGACCCAGCCTCCACGACTACCGTCCGGACCTGTGAGTCATCCTGGAGCGGGTTCCGACCCGGAGCCCTTTCGCGAGGCCATCGATTCGATGCATGCCGCGACCGTGCGCTCCGAGATCGAGATCGGCGCCATCCGGCCGCCGCAGCGCCTGGCCCCGTACAGCTACGCGATCGGTGCCGAGGTGCGTAGCCCCGAGACCGACATCGTGGCCGAGGACTCCGACGGCGAGACCTTCGGCCGCCTGATCCTGCTGTACGACCCCAACGGCCACGAGGCCTGGAACGGCCTCATGCGCCTCGTCGCCTACGTGCAGTCCGATGTCGACGAGGAGCTGGCGGCGGACCCGCTGCTGCCCGAGGTCGCATGGAGCTGGTTGACGGACTCCCTGGCCGAGCGCGGCGGCCAGGTGACGGCCCTCGGGGGCACGGTGACCGCCACATCGTCGGTGCGGTTCGGTGACATCGCGGGTCCCCCCCGCGCGCATCAGCTCGAACTGCGCGCCTCGTGGACCGCGACCGACCCCGACCTGTCGGGCCACGTCGAATCGTTCGCCGCGGTGCTGGCGATGGCCGCCGGGCTGCCGCCGGTCGGGGTGGCGCAACTCGGCCGGTCGTCGTAGGGGCGACGGGGCCGGGCAGGGTGCACGAGACGGGTATCGAACTCAACGAGCCGCTGGCGGGCGTCCCGGCGCCGCTGACCACCGCGGACGAGTTCCTCCGATGCGCCGAGGCCCTTGCCGCCGGCACCGGGCCCGTAGCGCTGGACACCGAACGCGCGTCGGGCTTCACCTACTCGAACCGCGCGTTCCTCATCCAGATCAAGCGGACCGGTTCGGGCCTGTTCCTCATCGACCCGATCCACGAACCGGACGCACTCGACCCCGTCGCGAAGGCACTGCGCGGCGTCGAGTGGGTGCTGCACGCCGCCGACCAGGACCTTCCGTGCCTGCGGGACGCCGGCTTCGTCTGCGACGAGCTGTTCGACACCGAGCTCGCCGGCCGGCTGCTGGGTGAGCCGCGGGTCAACCTCGCCGCGATGACTCTCGAGCACACCGGTTACGTCCTGGCGAAGGGCCACGGCGCCGCGGACTGGAGTAAGCGCCCCCTGCCCTACGACTGGCTGACGTATGCCGCCCTCGACGTGGAACTGCTCGTCGATCTGCGCGACGAGATCGAGGAGCGGCTTGCCGATGCGGGCAAGCTCGAGTGGGCGCGCGAGGAGTTCGAGGCGGAGCGGCTACGGCCGGACCCGCCGCCGCGCGTCGACCCGTGGCGCCGGACCACCGGGATCGCCGGCCTGCGCAACCGGCGGCAGCTGGGCCGCGCCCGCGAGCTGTGGCTCGCCCGCGACGAGCTGGCGCGCAAGCGCGATGTGGCACCCGGCCGGACGCTGCCGGACGCGGCGATCGTCAACGCCGCCACCGTCAACCCCGTGACCGAGGCGGAGCTCACCGCCCTGCCCGTGTTCGGGGGGCCACGCATGCGCCGCACCGCCCGACGGTGGCTGGCTGCGATCGAGCGCGCCAACGCCCTGCCCGACACCAGACTTCCGTCGCTGCACGGGCCACGCCCCGCGGTACCTGCCGGAAACCGTTGGGGCCGTAGCAATCCCGAGGCGGCGGACCGCCTCGCCCGGGTGCGCGCCGCGCTGACCACGATCGCCGAGACGAACAACCTGCCCGTCGAGAACCTGCTTCCGCCGGACGCAGTACGTCAGCTGTGCTGGTCCTGGCAGCCACAGCTCGACGGTGACCCCGCCGCCACCGTCGACGCGGTGCTCGCGGACGCCGGCGCGCGGAGCTGGCAGCGGAGACTGACCGTGGCAGCCCTGGCGGAGGTCCTCACCGCAGCGTGACCGCCGCTGTGCCCACGTCCGGAATCACCCGGTATCCGGCGCAGACGGTTGCAAATGCGATCGCCGCAACTAGTATCGGAATGCACATGGTCGTGTGACGGAGGACTGCGTGATGACCGGTGTTTCCGACGAGCCCGAGATCGACCTCGCAGCCCACGAGGCCACAGTGCACGAGGTCGCAGCCGGCGATCCGGAGGCGTTCTGCGCGCGGCGGGAGGAACTCGCCCGGATCGCGCTGGCGGGTCTGGCGGAACTCGGCTACGCGCGCGCATCACGACGGGCGATCGCCGAGCAGTGCCACATACCGTACGCGGAGATGTGCCGTTACTTCGCGGACACGATCGACCTGATGAAGCACTGCGTATCGGTCTTCAAATCCAGGTGCGCGCACCGATACGACGAGGTGATCGCGTACGCGACGGGCCCGCGCGACTTCGAGTCGGGCTTCGCGGCCGCGATGGCGGTGACGCTGCGTGACGAGGCCGGCATGCACCGGCTCTGGTACGACCTGCGCTGCCAATCGATGTTCGAGCGCTCGTTCTCCGCCACCGTCGACGACATCGACCTCAGCCTGCAACAGATGATCTGGCGGGCCGTGACCCGGTATGCGACGCTCCGCGGAACGGCCCCGGTGGTACCGCCGGCGATGGGCTACGCGCTGTTCGACGGCCTGTTCCAGCAGGCACTACTGCGGTATCTCGACGGCGACGAGGGCGCGCCCGAGGCCCTGGCCTGCGACGTCGCCGACCTGTTGGTCCTCGTCGTCCCAGCCTGAGCCCGCACCCGCCGAGTGGCGGGCGGTCACCGCGCCCCGACGATGTGCAGGCATGCGCGGAGGACCGGGAGATCCCACGGCCGCCGACGGTGACTGTCGACCCGCGTGGGCAGGTACACGCGCCGGCGCTCGGATACGGACACCGGAGAGGTGAACTCCCGCAGCCCCTCCGCACCGTGGATCCTGCCGAAGCCCGAGCCGCCCCGCCCACCGAACGGAAGGCCGGGGACCGCCCCGAAGCTCACGACGTCGTTGATGCTCACCATGCCCACGTCCAGCCGCCGGGCGATCTCTCTGCCTCGGCGTCGACTGAACACCGCCGCGCCGAGCCCGTAGTCCACGGCGTTCGCGCGGGAGATCGCCGTCTCGATGTCGGGCACCACGGTGATCGTCACGGTAGGCCCGAAGGTCTCCTCGGTCACTGCGGTCGACATCTCCGGCACGTCCAGAAGGACCACCGGATCGATATAGGGCGGCCGCACCGAATGCGGCCCGCCGACCACCGCGACGCCGCCGTCGGCGATCGCCGCGTGGATGTGCCGCCGCACGATCTCGACCTGCGCGGGCACCGTCATCTGCCCGTAGTCCACCCCCGCGCGCAGCCGCCCGGCACGCTCGGCCATGATCGCCGTGAACGGCTCCGCCACGTCGTCGACCACGTAGACGCGCTCGATGCCGGCGCACGACTGGCCCGAGTTCATCGTGGCGCCCCACATGATCGCGTCGGCCGCGCTCGACAGGTCCGCGTCGGCGGCGACGATGGCCGCATCCTTGCCGCCCAGTTCCATGACGACCGGGGTGAGGTGGGCGGCGCACGTCGCCATCACGCGCGCACCGGTCCGTGCGGAACCGGTGAAGGCGAGTTTGTCGACGCCGGCCTCGCACAACGCCTCTCCCGCCTCCGGCCCGCCGGGTATCGCCTGTAGCACCGCGTCCAGCCCGCTCGCGTCCCGGAACGTGTCGGCGAGCCACCGCCCGGCGCGCGGCGCGTGCTCGCTCGGCTTGAGCACCACCACGTTGCCCGCCGCGAGCGCATAGGACACCGACCCCATCGGTGTGTAGATCGGGTAGTTCCACGGCCCGATCACCCCCACGACGCCGAACGGTCGGCGTTCGACCGACGCGCGGTGGTCGAGCATCAGCATCCCGGGGGCGACACGGCGCGGGCGGAGGACTCGATGCGCGTGGTGTGCAGCCCAGTCCAGATGGTGCAGCGTCATGGTCAGCTCGATCTGTGCGTCGGCACCGACCTTCCCCGTCTCGTCCTGAAGCACCTGCAGTATCTCGCCGCGCCGTCGATACATCGCCTGTTTCCACCTCAGGAGGTGATGCCGGCGCTCAGCTCCCGTCATGGCGGACCACTCCGCCGCGCCGCGTCGGGCTGCTCGGACGGCGTCGTGCACGGCGGCTTGGTCTGTCCCTCTGCTCATCATGGCACGACCGTAACGTCGAATGTCGAGAAACACAACGCACCGTTGCGTTGTATTCTGGTGCCGGCATCGAAAGGACCAGAACAGTGAACGCACCGCGACGCGCCGCCGCGATCTACGCCGCGACATTGGACCTGCTCACAGAGCGCGGCTATGCCGCGCTCACCATCGAGGGGGTCGCGGAGCGGGCAGGGGTCAACAAGACCACGCTGTACCGCTGGTGGCCCGGCAAGGACGCACTGCTCAGCGCGGCCGTGCGGGAGTCCCGCCAGACGAGATTCACCGCCCCCGACACCGGCAGCCTTCGCGGCGACATCGTGGCCGCACTCACCGAGGTCGCCGAACTCCTCAGCGCTCCCGTGGGCCGCTACCTCGCCGCCGCGGCGATCAGCGGAGAGAACCCCGAGATCGATTCTCTTACACGGGAGTTCGCTGCCGATCGCACCGGACGCGAACAGATCCTGCTGGATCGCGCACGCGATCGGGGCGAGCTCACCGAGCAGGTCGACGCCCGATCGGTCTTCGACCCGGCCATCGGTGCGCTGTGGCTTCGCATCCTGCTGCTTCGGGAGGAGGCCACCTCAGGCGCCATCGCCGCACTGACCGACCGGATCATCCTCGGCCTCCCTCGCACGGAACCCGCTCGACGCGACTGACCGCGCACGGCGCTCACTGCGGCAGGACGCTGCTCCGATCCGCGGTATCGGCGGCATCGACATCGACCCGACCGACGATGTGATCGACCGTCTTCCCGTGTGCGGCGAGCCGCTCGGTGATCGCGACGGCCACGTCGGCGGCGGTCAGGCCCAGCTCGCCGAGCAGTTCCCCGCGCGAGCCTTGGTCGAGGAACTCCTGCGGCACGCCGAACACCCGCACCGGCGTGTCCACGTCCGCACGCTGCAGTGCACCGGTCACCGCGGTGCCGATACCGCCGGCCACGCCGGAGTCCTCGAGCGTCACGACCAGGCTGTGGGCACGCGCCAGCCGCACGATCGACGCCGGCACCGGTAGCACCCAGCGGGGGTCGACCACGGTCGCCCCGATCCCCTGCCCGCGCAACCGCTCCGCCACGTCGACGGCGGCGTGCGCGAACGGGCCCACCGCGACGATCAACACATCGGTCGCCGCGCCGTCGAGTCCGTCGACCTCGCCGACGTGCAGGACGTCCACGCCGTCGTCCAGCCGCCGCACAGCCTGGAGGTCCACGGGCACAGCGCCCTTCGGATACCGGATCAGGGTGGGACCGTCGTCCACCGCGAGGGCCTCGGCGAACTCCTCGCGCAGCCGGGACTCGTCACGGGGTACGGCGACACGCAGGCCTGGAACCAGCGCCGCCAGCGACAGATCCCACATGCCGTGGTGGGAGGCGCCGTCGGGCCCGGTGACGCCGGACCGGTCCAGCACCAACGTCACCGGCTGCCGCAGCAGCGCGACATCCATCAGCAACTGGTCGAACGCCCGGTTGAGGAATGTGGAGTACAGCGCCACGACCGGGTGCATCCCGCCCAATGCCAGCCCGGCGGCCGAGGTGACCGCGTGCTGCTCGGCGATGCCCACGTCGTAGATGCGGTCGGGGAACTTGCGCCCGAACGGCGCGACGCCGGTGGGCTCGGCCATGGCGCCGGTGATGGCGACGATGTCGGGCCGCTGCTCGCCGTGGGCGATCAGTTCCTCGGCGAACACCGACGTCCAGTCGCGACCGCCCGGGGCGCCCCGCGACAGGCCGGTTGCGGGGTCGATGACCCCGATGCCGTGCATCTGGTCGGCCTCGTGGTTCTCAGCGTGCTCGTACCCCATGCCCTTGCGGGTGATCGCGTGCACCACCACCGGACCGCCGAAGTCCTTGGCGCGCCGAAGCGCCGACTCGAGCATCGCCTCGTCGTGCCCGTCGACGGGACCCACGTACTTCAGGCCCAGGTCGGCGAACATCGCCTGCGGGCTCAGCCAGTCCTTGATCCCCGCCTTCATGCCGTGCAGGAACGAGTACGCCGACTCGCCCACCACCGGCAGATTGCGGACGCGTCGTCGCCCCGCCTCGAGGAACTGCTCGTACCCGGGCTGGGTGCGCAGGCCCGAGAGGTGTGTGGCGAGACCACCGATCGTGGGAGCGTACGAGCGACCGTTGTCGTTGACCACCACGACCACGGAGCGATCGGACGCCGCGATGTTGTTGAGCGCCTCCCAGCACATGCCGCCGGTGAGGGCGCCGTCCCCGACCACGGCGACGACGGTGCGCTGCTCGCCCTTGAGCGCGAAGGCCTTCGCGAGCCCGTCGGCGTAGCTGAGCGCGGCGCTCGCGTGCGACGACTCGACCCAGTCGTGTTCGGACTCGGCGCGGCAGGGGTACCCGGACAAGCCGTGGCGCTGACGTAGCGAGTCGAACGAGTCGCGCCGGCCGGTGAGGATCTTGTGCACGTAGGACTGGTGCCCGGTGTCGAACAGGATGGCGTCGACCGGCGAGTTGAACACGCGATGCAGGGCGAGCGTGAGCTCGACGACGCCGAGGTTGGGGCCGAGATGACCGCCGGTCGCCGAGACCTTCTCCACGAGGAAGTCGCGGATCTCCGCGGCCAACGACGTCATCGCGACCTGATCGAGCTTCCGCAGGTCACCGGGGGAATCGATGTGTTCCAGCACTCCCATGCGCGCCGTGCTCTCCTCTCGCCACCTACGTGTCCGGACGCCCGGTCGCGGTGCTTCCGTCGTGTCTACACCTTCCCCGTTCTCCCCCGCCACTCTACGGTGACGCCTCCCCCGGCTCGAGCAGCGCGAGGCATTCGAAGTGGTGCGTGCCGGGAAAGGCGTCCAGCGCGACCATCTCACGCACGCCGTACCCGTGCTCGCGCAGCAGCTGCAGGTCGCGGGCGAACGATGCCGGGTCGCAGCCGATGTGCACGATCGTCGCGGGCGTCGCATCCGCGATCGCGCGGATCACCTTTGCCCCGGCACCCGCGCGCGGCGGGTCGAGGATCACGGCGTCGGGCCGCTGCAGCGAGGCCACGACCTTGTCCACGGGGCGCCGGTGGAAGGTCACCGGCGTGCCGCGCAGCGCCTTCCGGCCCGCGCGGACGGCGTCGGCAGCGGTCTCGACCACGTCGACCCGCGTCCCGCGCTCGGCGAGCACCGCCCCGAACACGCCCGCGCCGCCGTACAGGTCCCAGGCGTGGCCGCTGCCGTCGGGCACCCAGCGGGCGATCAGCTCCGAGTACCGGGCCACGGCGTCGCGGTGCGCCTGCCAGAAGGCGGTGACCGGCATCTCGTAGTCGTGGCCGCCGGCGTGCTGGCGGGCGATCCCGCTGCCGTCGAGCACCTGCTCGGCGGCCCACCCGCCCTGCTTCGAGCCCACGGCGAGGACTGCGTGCCGAGTGCCGGCGTCGTCGAGCGCCACCACGACCTCGTGCAGGCCGCCCGACGCATCGACCCGGGCAGGCAGGCCCGCGATCAGCGCCGCGGGCAGCTGCCGGCAATCCAGCGAGGGGATGACGGTGGCGCTGCGCGCAGCATGCCAGCCCAGCCTGCCGTCATCGGAGAGCGCGAGGCGCGTGCGGTGCCGCCACCCGGCAACGAGGCCATCGGTCACCTCCGCGACGGTGCCGTCGAACCCGCCCGGCGGCTCGGCGAAGCGGCCGATGCGGCGTAAAGCGTCGGCCAGAACATCGGACTTGAGCCGCCGGGCGTAGGCGGGCTCGGCATGGGTCAGGTCGCAGCAGCCCGCACCCGCGGCGGCAGCGGCGCACGCCTGCGGGACGCGCTGCGGCGACGGGTCGAGCACGTCGACGGTCACTGCCCGCGCGAACGAGCTCTTGACCTCGGTGACGGTGGCGCGCACGGTCTCCCCGGGCAGCGCCCCGGACACGAACACCACGCGACCGTCCACCCGACCGATCACGAAGCCGCCGTGCGCGGGGGCGCCGACGGTGACGTCCAGTGCCTCGCCGGCGATCACGGGCGCCGCTCCTCGGCCGGGCCCGAGACACCGTCGGGCGCGGGGTGCCGGGTCCCGGCCGCCCACCGCGCGCCGAGGTAGGTCGCACCCACGCACACCGCGAGGAGCGGCCAGCCCATCGCGATGCGGGTCACGCCGAGCCACCCGGTGCGGCCCTGCGAGTAGAGCAGCCCCTGCACCACGAACCGCGCACCGAACATCAGCGACCACAGCACCGTCAGCGCGTCGAAGGTGTAGAGCTCCCGCTTGATGCTGCGCCAGTCGCGGCCGGCGCGCGAGCCGCCCTCGTCCTCGGCGCCCTCGTCCTCGGCGCCCTCGTCCTCGGCGCCCTCGTCTTTGGCGCTCTCGTCCCTGGCGCCCTCGTCTTTGACGCCCAAGCCGAACGTGTGCCACAGCACCCCCACCAGTGGCCGGCGCACCAGCAGAGACACCACGAATGCGACCAGCATCAGCGCCTGCACCACGATGCCGTACAGGAAGTAGCCCTTGCCGCTGCCCACGGCGAACGCGATCAGCACACAGACACCGACCCCGAGGAAACCCGAGATCGCGGGCTGCACCGACGTGCGGGTGGCGAGCCGGATCACGAGGATCACGGCCGCGACGATCAGCGCGGCCACCGCGCCCCACGTCAGGCCCCACAGGGCGTTGGCGGGCACGAACGCGATCACGGGCAGCGACGAGTAGACCATGCCGGTCCAGCCGCCCATCTGGGCGAGGATCTGGTCCCGGAGCGGCGGTTCGACCGGCTCGTCCCGGTGGTCGCCGGGCTGGGGGTCCGCGTCAGTCACAGGCGCCTACAGTAGCCGCTCATGGACCCGACCAGAGATCTCGACCTCGCCGCGGCCGGCCCCGATCCGGCAGCCGCGACGGCGGTGCTGCTCCCGGGCTCGGGGTCCGACGGTGACTTCGTGCGCCGTGCGTTCGCGCCCGTCGCCGAGCGGTGCGCGCGGGTGATCGCGGTG